>JBDTBI010000139.1:0-3854 GCA_039924215.1 Acidobacteriaceae bacterium | reverse complement strand
ACCTGACCGAGGTCGTCGTTCCCAACGCGCGTACTAAATCCGACCTTCGCGCCCAGTGCGGCAAGATTATGCGCGACGATTGATGATGAACCGCCAAGTGTCACCTTGAAGTCGGTCGCCAAAATCTCCCGCTCAATCGGCAACTTTTCAGGTAGGCCATAGAGAACCAGATCAAGATTGATTTCGCCAGCGATGCTGACGTCAAATATTTTGCCGGAGGGCATCATAAAAAAGTTGTCCTGAGTTAGTATGACAAATTAATTGCTTAAAGCAGATTCCATCGGTTATGATAGATTTCGTTTTATTATCTTATGATATATAGTAGAACGATTCAATAAAACATTACTGACTTCTGCTGTGTTCCGCTTCTTGGAACCGAGAAGCATGGACACTCAAAAGGAGCGCCCCAAAGTGACCCGTTTGTTAGATCTGATTGGTTTAAGTCGAGAAGAGAAAGCCGATCGCGGGTTGACCGATACCCCCGGCGAAATTCTTCAACAACCCGCCACATGGGCAACTACCTTTCTCAATTTCCAACAACGGCAATCGGAGATTGAAGCATTCCTTAAGTCGGCGGGAATCTCTGCCGGCTCCCACCAACATCCTATAGTCTTTTTGATCGGCGCGGGCACCTCAGACTATATTGGGCAGGCACTTGCCTGTCTATTTCAACAAAAATGGCAGTGTGAAGTTGCAGCCGTAGCTAGCACCGACCTTCTGACCAATATGGAAGATTATGTACTCCGCGACCGGCAGTACTTGTGGATCTCGTTTTCAAGATCGGGAGACAGTGCCGAAGGAGTCGCGGTACTAGAAAGGGCCCTGGCGGAGTACCCGAATATTTTACACCTGGTTGTCTCCTGCAATGCAAACGGAAAGATGATCCTTGCTCATCGAAGCAAGCCGCAGGTGTTTGGGTTGCTTCTGGATGACGCCTGCAACGATCGCGGCCTGGCGATGACCAGTTCTTTTACCAACATGGTGGTCTGCGGGCAGTGCCTGGCAAACATCTGGACGATGGATGAGTACGAACCGATTCTGCATGCACTGATCGCCAACGGAGAGAAAATTCTTGAAAGCGCTGCCGAGTGCGCCGCTCTGCTCGCGGACGGCCCATACACCAGCGCATGCTTCATCGGTTCCGGATCGATGAAAGCCGTCGCAAAGGAATCTGCCCTGAAGCTTTCAGAGTTGACCGCAGGTCGAATTCGCACCATGTCCGAATCCTCCCTGGGACTGCGGCACGGACCACTGGCGGCACTAAACGAGGAAACTCTGTTTGTTTGTTTCGTCTCCAGCGACCACCGCAGGCAGCAATATGAGATCGACTTGCTGAAGGGAATCGGAAACAAGGGTGTGGTTCCCGTCCGCGTAGCGGTTGGAATTGAAGGCAGCCCGGAATTACGTGGCGCATCGGAATTTTTTGTGACATCCGGCCTTCGGCTATCCATTCCGGATGCCTATCGGCCGCCGCTCGATGTCATCTTCGGCCAGATGTTAGGACTGTTCTTTTCCCTCCGGTGCGGTCTAAAGCCGGACGTGCCCAGCCCCACCGGCGTGATTACCCGCGTCGTGCAGAACGTACATATCCACTGAGCAAGCCAGGTTGTTCGGGTAGCTTGATTCGCGAACAGCCTGGCCCTATGGTGTTACAGCCAGGGCTTCCTGTAGCGAATCCATCCCCATGAAATCGGAGATCACCTCTCGGCTCTCCTCCCCAAGCGGCCAGCCGGCCAGCACCAGCAGCGGAGCCGGTCCAGGCGCCAGCTCCGCAAGCTGCCCCAGCAAAGTCGATTGCGTCTGCTGATCCGGCATAGAGATGTGGCTTACCACGACGCAAGGTAAATCGGACGGCATGCCCTGGGCAAGCATATCCCAGGCCAGCGCGCGAAGATCGCGACCCGGCATATAGATCCCCAGCGTTGCGTCATTCGGCAATGCGCCGCGCCAGAAGGACGGCCGTTCCCGGCCTGCCGCTTCCCCCGCGCTTTCGCTGGGAGCATGATGCGCTGTCGTCAGAATCACTTTGGAAGCGCTGCGCCGGTCAGTCAAAGACCTGCGCACTGCTGCCGCCGCGGCGAACATAGCGGTGATGCCAGGAACCACTTCGTAAGGAATGCTTGCCCGTTCCAGCGCATCCATCTCCTCGCCGGCTCGTCCGAAGATCAGCGGATCTCCGCTTTTAAGTCGGACTATGCTCAACCCTCGCCGCGCATTCTCAATCATCAATGTGTGAATCTGGTCCTGGGTGACGCACCTTGTGCCGCAGCGCTTTCCAACACTCAACACACGCGCCTGTTGACCCGCGCGGTCCAGAATCGCCCGCGGAACCAGATCGTCGTGCAGGATCACGTCCGCTGTCGTCAACAAATCCGCGGCTTTCAAAGTGAGAAGCTCTGGATCGCCGGGCCCTGCGCCGACAAGGTATACCGTGCCCTTTTCCGCAGTGGTCATCGCACCGCCTCCAGTTCTGCCGTGGCAGGGAATGCGAGCTGCCGGGCCGGACATTGCTCCGAGCGGCACACTGGAAGCTGCGCCAGCCGGTGCAACAGCGCCTTGCGCCCATCGCCCGCAGGGTACGATACCAGAATTTCGCGACGCAGCTCGCCGAGATTTTCCACCCACTCCGCCATATCGGCTGGCAATTGAGCGTCGATCTCGCGTCGCAGACGCTGCGCCAGCGCCGGGCTTTCTCCTGCGGTTGAAATTGCGATTTGCAGCGGACCGCGCTGTACGACAGAAGCGAAATAATAATCGCAATTCGGCGGATCATCGACGGAGTTGCAGAGTACGTTGCGGCGCTCCGATGCCAGAAAAACCGCCGTGTTCACATGTTTAGAATTCGTAGCAGTGACGACAAGGGACTGCCCTTCCAGGTCTGCCTCCTCAAACTCGCGCCGTTCGAGTTTGAGGCGACCCTGAGCCGCCCACTGTTCGATCGGCTCGCACACTTCGGGAGCCACCACACGAATGCTGGCGCCGGCCGGCAGCAGACTCGAAATTTTTTCTAACGCGACATTGCCCGCTCCGACCACAAGGCAAGGGCGTCCATCCAACTTCACAAATATCGGAAAGAGACTCATGCAGCCTCCTTTCTGTTCCATTGCTTCATTCCGCTGCGTGCGGCACGCGGCCGGGCGAAACATCCCGTTCCACCGGTGCGATCGCAGTGCCGGCCAGTTGATCACGAATCTCGGCATCGCTATGCCGCGCAAAATAGGCGCGCAGGTTTTCTCCTGCGGTACGGTCCGCAAGGTAGCGGCGCAGCAGTCTCTCCATTGCCTCCGGAACGTCGGTCGCGGTGCAACGGTAGCCCACCGGGCGGGCGATATGCTGATGCAGTCCGACGGCGCCGCCTACGCAGAAATAATAGGCATCCACCATCTTGCCCTCCTGCTTGATCTTTTTGCCTTCGATTCCGACATCCGCGAGCCAGTGCTGGCCACAACTGTTGGGACAGCCGGTTACATTCAGCTTGATCTGCTGATCGAATTCCGGAATGCGTTCTTCGAGCTCTTCGACCAGCCATTTCGTAAAGCCCTTGGTCTCGGTGATCGCCAGCTTGCAAAACTCCGTGCCGGTGCAGGCGATAGCACCGCGCCAGAAGCTGGAGCCTTCCACGCGAAAACCGATATCTTCCAACTCCTTTGCAAGTTCCTGGGTCCTTGCATTCGGAATATTGATGAGCAGCAGATTCTGCATGACGGTCGCACGCAGATCGCCGGTACCGAATTTCTCCGACAGTTCCGCCACAGCTTGCAGTTGATCCCCGCTGAGTCGTCCCCGCAGCACCGACGCGCCGACGAAGCTCAGGCCATCCTGCTTTTGCCTGTGAATGCCGATATGATCGCGGA
>JBDTBI010000138.1:0-3278 GCA_039924215.1 Acidobacteriaceae bacterium | reverse complement strand
AGCACGCCGTCTTCCAGGATGACAGGGCTGGCATTTACTGGCTCCAGAACGCCGCCAATCTGCGCTGCGGCACTGAGGTGAACATTGCGGCCAATCTGGGCGCAGGAGCCCACCAGGGCGTGCGAGTCGACCATCGTGCCCTCATCTACATAGGCACCCACATTGACATACATCGGCGGCATACAGACGACGCCCGGCGCCAGATACGCACCGCTGCGAACTGCGGAGCCCCCTGGGACGATGCGGATTTTTCCATCTGCAATGAAGCGCTGTGCTGGATACGTGTGCTTGTCTACGAAAGAGAGATCTGTGCCTGTCTCTGCCAGATGTCCAATCCGAAAGCCCAACAGGATGCCACGCTTCACCCAGGCATTCACGCGCCAGCCCTGTGGCTGGCCGGCATCCGGCTCTGCTGCGCGAACCGTGCCACGGGTTAAAGCATCGCGCAGTTCGAGGAAGGCTGCTTCAGCCGACGCCGATCCAACGGCCTCTGCACCCAACTGAAAGGCCGATTCAATGCGAGATTCTAGGGCTTGTTGCGACACAGGTAGAGTCCTCTGGTTCCGAAGTGTGCAGGGTTGGTGATGATTCCAAGAGGGTGGACCGTATCACTTCCTGGTGGAAACGGAGGTCCGTTCATCCGCAGATTGCTTTCCAGCAGCCACGGGCTCCAGCAATCCAAGCTCACCAGCTAACTGTTCCAGGTAGGCGCGGGTTTTGGGCACCACCGGCATCAGGGGTAGGCGGTAGACCTCCTGAATCCTTCCCATCATGGCGAGTACGCTCTTGACCGGCTGAGGATTGGGCTCGATGAAGTTTCCGGTAATCAAGGGGTAATACTTGCGATAAAGCTGCCGCGCGAGTGGCCAGTCATTTTCGAGCGCCGCGTCCACCATTCTAGACATCTGTGCTGGAATGACATTGGCCGCGACTGAAATCACGCCCGCCCCACCGACGGAAAGGATGGGAAGCGCCAGATTGTCGTCCCCTGCATACACACGGAAGCGATCCGGAACAGAGTTGACGACTTCGGTGATCTGCTGCAAATTTCCGCAGGATTCCTTGATGCCGACGATGTTGGGGATCTCCGCCAGCCGGGCAGTCGTCTCCGGCAGCAGATTGATCCCGGTCCGGCTGGGGATGTTGTAGATCAACACCCGCAAATGGGTATTTTCCGCAATGGCGCGGAAATGTTGGTACTGGCCCTCCTGGGTGGGCTTTGTGTAGTACGGGTTTGCAGTCAGTACGCCGTCAACGCCGGGGATTGCTTGCAGCTTCTTGACCCTCGCGATCGCCTGCCGCGATGTGTTGTGGCTGCAACCGACGAAGATGGGCACGCGACCCTCTCCAGCTTCCACCACCAGCTGGACCAGGCGCAACCATTCTTCTTCTAAAAGAGCGCAGGCTTCGCCCGTCGAGCCAGTGGGAACAAGAAAATGGATACCATTTTCAATTTGCCAGCGAACAAGACTTTGAAGTGCTTGCTCATCCATATCGCCGTTACTGAGAAACGGCGTCACCAGCGCGGTCCCGCATCCAGAAAGTTCCATATGTCCGCAGTCTACAACGAACGTGCATAGAGATACATAGCCACGTTGAAATCGTTGTGTATATCTCGCACAGGACGCACTTCATAAAGCTGCCCAAGCTGGCGTTCAGGCGAGAATTTGAGGAAAGACGTCCTGAAAGTCATAGCATCCCGTGCGTGTTGTTAGCCATTCCGCGCCTCGCACCGCCCCGTAGGCAAACGCACGTCGGGAGAGCGCCTGATGTTCGACAAAGATTCGTTCGTCGCCTGCGCCAACTTCCAGCCGATGGGTTCCGATGGCATCGCTTTCCCGGTGCGCCTCGATGGTGGCTTCGGCTCCATAGAGTGTTGTCGAAAGAATTTTCTGCAGCGTCAAAGCGGTGCCGGAGGGGGAATCCAATTTTTGGATGTGATGGGTTTCGTCAATTTTGAACTGGAAGCCGCCCGCCTGATTCCCGAGCACTTTTGCCAACTGATAGAGCAACTGGATACCGAAAGAGAAATTTGCGGAATACAGCAGCGCGGCCTCCTTGCGGGCGACCAGGTCGCGCATGTCATCCAGATGCTGGTACCAGCCGGTTGTACCCACGACCATCTTGGCGCCGGTTGCCAGGCAGGCGCGCATGTTTTGAACGACGGATTCCGGTGTGGTGAAATCGACGATCACGTCATAAGCCGCAAGGCTGGGAGGCGTCAGCGATCCGGCATTCTGATTTTCCTTTTGCTCCAGCGCCTGGACGCTATGTCCGCGTTCGCGGGCAATTTCGGCCACAACTCGCCCTGTCTTTCCCTGGCCTAAAATCAGCATGCGCATGGCGTTAACTCCTTTTAGAGGTGACTGGAGCCTCCACGGAAACGGCGACGAAAGATTCCCGCGCGGCAACGTCGAAGATCTCCGGGTCCGGGTCCTGAAAGAAATGCCGGTGAAGCGAGCGTACTGCTTCCTCCACGTCGTCTTCCTCAATCATAAAGCTCATGTTGATCTCGGATGCGCCCTGGGAGATCATACGCACGTTCACATGACGGATCGCTGAGAACACCTGGGCGGCAATCCCACGCTGGCCGCGAATATTTTCACCCACCATGCAGATCAGGGCCTTGCGGCCTTCATACTTCACGTCTGCCAGTTGGCCCAATTCCGCCGCTATGGCGGGCAGGCGATCATTCGAGTCCACCGTCAGCGATACGCTTACCTCGGAAGTTGAGACCATATCGACCGCGCATTTATGCCGGTCGAAGACATCAAAAATTGCTTTCAGATAGCCGTGTGTCATCAGCATGCGGCTGGCTACCACGTCGATAATGGTCAGCTTGCGCTTGATGGCGATGGACTTGAATGGCGTGCGTGAATGCCTGGCCAGTGCGGTAATCTGCGTGCCCTGATTGCTGGGATCTTTGGAATTGAGCACCCACACCGGGATGTTCTTTTGCACGGCAGGCAAAATCGTTGACGGATGCAGGACCTTTGCGCCGAAATAGGCCAGCTCCGAAGCCTCTTCAAAACTGATGGTCTTGACCCGAAGCGCCTCCGGACATACCCGTGGGTCTGTGGTCATAATGCCATTGACATCGGTCCAGATTTCTATGGCATAGGCGTTCAGTCCGCGCCCGACCAGCGCTCCAGTGTAGTCAGAGCCGCCGCGGCCGAGTGTCGTCGTCACGCCATTTTCTGTAGCGCCGATAAAGCCACCGAGCACCGGGACATGACCCTGTTTCAGCAAAGGCAGAACACATTGCCGCAGTTGGTGCT
>JBDTBI010000137.1:0-2828 GCA_039924215.1 Acidobacteriaceae bacterium | reverse complement strand
ATGCCGAGGGCAGCGACAATGTCCCGAAGAACCAGCCCTGCATTTTTATGGCGAACCATGTTTCCAACCTGGATCCTCCGGTGCTGCTGCCCCATGTGCCGGGGCGGACCGCTGTGTTTGTGAAACGCGAATTGATGAAAATTCCTTTTATCGGAATGGGAATGCGTATGGGAGGCTTTGTTCCGGTGGAACGCAACCGCAGCCGCGAAGCTGCAAAGGAAAGTATTGAACGCGCTACGAAAGTTCTTGCCTCCGGCGTGCATATCACCAGTTTTCCGGAGGGAACGCGCTCGCGCACAGGCCAGCTTCTCCCGTTTAAGAAAGGGCCTTTTTATCTGGCCAAGCAAACCGGTTCGCCAGTCATTCCGGTATCCATCCATGGAACGGAGAGCATGATGCGAAAAGGCAGCCTGCGGATTTTTCCCGGCGACGCGTATGTGACATTCCATTCGCCTATACTGGCCAGCGAATTTGCAACTCGGGAAGAATTAATGATGGCTGTGCGCACATCCATTGCCTCTGGTTTGCCGGAATGGATGCGTGGCTAGCCGGGGATACGGCCTAGGAAGCAGTCTTCAGAATGGAGTGATAGCCGCTGGCCGCCAGATGATGCCGTATGGATTGAGCCTGTTGTTCCCTCTTATACGGCCCAATCTGCACGTGCAAAAAATTTGTCATGCTTCCCGCGATAGATGCCGGCGTAGTAGCCTTTCTTTTTCAGCTGGGATACCAGCCTATCGGCGTCTTTTCGATCGCCGATCGCTCCCACCTGCACCATGAAGCGGGAGTCATTCGCTCGGCTTGCCACGGCGATTGTATGCCTGGCAGATGCAGCGGGTGTCGCCGCCCGTCTGACAGCGGACACAGCAGCAGGGTGCTTGACTGACGACTTGACTGACACGGGCAGCAGAGCAACTGCAGCGTGCCGCACAGAATCACTCGTCTGCGAGATGCCTGGCACAGCCTGTGGAACCGCTACGGCACTGCTGGAAGGAGCTGCGGTGCGTTCAGTACCGAGTGACGCGGGTTGCACGGCGGTAGCCGCCGAGGCGACCGCGATCGCGGACTTTGAATTTCCCGCTCCGCCAAATGAATATCCCAGGCCAAAAAATACGGCAGAGATCAGAGAGGCCGCAAAGAAAACTGCCAGAATCGTGCCGGTGCTCCAGTGCACTTCGGTCGTATCCAGCGTCTCAAGTTGATCGTCGCACAAAGTCAGCACGGCTATGCGCCCTCGCCGGGTTTTGGCAGGATGCTTTTGGTCACGTGCTGTAGCAACGTCACCAGTTCCAGCGGCAGCGGGAATACAACCGTCGTGTTTTTCTCAGTGCCGATTTCGGCCAGTGTCTGCAAGTAGCGCAACTGCATGGTGATGGGCTGCTGCGCCAGCAGCGTAGCAGCATCCAGCAGTCGCTGCGCGGCGTTGTACTCGCCCTCTGCGTTGATGACCTTGGCGCGCTTGTCGCGTTCCGCCTCGGCCTGGCGGGCCATGGCGCGCAACATGGATTCCGGCAGGTCCACCTGCTTTACTTCCACGCTGATGACCTTCAATCCATACGGCGAAGTGTGCTGGTCGATGATGGCCTGAATCTTCAAGTTCAGTTTTTCGCGGTGAGCCAGCAACTCGTCAAGTTCGACCTCACCCAGTACAGAGCGCAGCGTCGTCTGCGCAAACTGCGACGTCTGGTAGACGTAGTTCGAGACCTCTACGACCGCCTTTGAGGCGTCGATCACGCGAAGGGTAATGACGGCGTTCACTTTCAAGGTAACGTTGTCGCGGGTGATGATGTCCTGTGGCGGAACCTCCATCGCCTCCTGCCGCAAGGAGATGCGCACCATCTGGTCGAACGGCCGGAAGACCAGGGCAATCCCAGGACCTTTCGGCGCAGGGAGCAGACGGCCCAGGCGAAAGATAACGCCCCGCTCATATTCCTTCAGGATTTTGATGGAACTGAAGAGATAGAAGGCCACGATGATAATGACGACCAAAATAGCTGTGGATGGCATATTCAATTCTCCCCGAGCGTGGAACACTCGCCTACCGTTGTAGCATGTGTCGGACAAAGATAGGATGCGAATCCGAAATCAGGAACCCCGCACGTCACGTTCCACTTCCAGTAAAAGTCCTGTGCGGTTGAGGATGCGGACGGTCTCGCCGGCTGCAATCGGAGTCTGAGAATGGGCCTGCCAGAGTTCTCCGCGCACCAGCACATGTCCATTTGGATTCAGCGCTGTTTGCGCGACCGCAATCGTTCCTAGAAGAGCTTCGCCGCCGGTCTGCACTTTTGCGCGTCGCGCGCGCACGGCCAGCGTAGTAAGAAAGATGGTGATCAGGCCGAAACCGATGCCTGCTCCCAGCGCCGTCTCAAGATGCACGCGCATTTCCGGAATCGGTCCATTCACCAGCGTAAGCAGACCAAACACAAGGCATCCGATGGCGGCCAGCCCAAGAATTCCGTGGGTTGCAAATTTTATGTCCAATACAAACAGCACCAGCGCACCCACCAGAAACCCGATGGCCGCATGTTCCAGCGGCAGCAAGTTTAGGGCAAACAACGAGATCAGTACCAGGACCGTCCCCAGTGCCCCTGGAACAATGGTGCCCGGAGCATTGAACTCCAGATAGATCAGCAGCCCGCCGAAGATGAGCAGAATCACGGCGAGGTTAGGGTCGGTCAGTGCGCCCAGAATTCGCTCGCGAGTGCTCGGCAGCATCGTCTGCACATCGGCATCCTGCGTGTGCAGCACCTGCTTTGTGCCGCTGAAGCGCGTGATGGTTGTGCCATTCAGGTGGTCGAGCAACGTGGCTGTGTCCGGCGCAATCAAAT
>JBDTBI010000136.1:0-2983 GCA_039924215.1 Acidobacteriaceae bacterium | reverse complement strand
CACCAGCTTCCCCGGCAGCAGGACCACCTTCACGATCTCTTTGCCAGCCAGCGCAGTCTGAATTTTCGGTTCTGCCAATGCGGTTGCCCGCAGATTGTCTCCATCGCTTCCGGCAGGCACGGAGACCACGGCGCGCAACTTCCCATTGACCTGCACGGGCACCTGCAATGTGTTTTCCGCCGCGAGCGCTTCGTCGTACGCAGGCCACGGAGTGCGCAGGAGCGGAGTTTCTTCCGCCATCTGCGACCATAGCTCTGCCGCCATATAGGGAGCGAAGGCTTGCAGCATCAGCACCAGATTCCGAGTGATGGCGTAGAGGACCGAGTCTGCGACGGCACCGGATTGAAGCGTGCTTTCTTCCGCCGTGAGATCGTTCACCATCTCCATGATGGCGGCAATGCAGGTATTGAAATGCCAGCGCCCATCAAACTCCTGAGTGAGGCGGCGAAGCGTCTGGTGCAGTTTGCGCATCAATTGCCGCTCCAGCGGATTGTAGTCCGGTGGAAGCGACTGATTGCGGCCGGAAACCACTCGCGGCATCGTCTGAATGGCAAAACGGTACACGCGCGAGAGAAAACGGCTGATGCCGGCGACGCCATCTTCCTGCCAGTCCAGGTCGCGATCCGGCGGCGCGGCGAACAGCGCATACATGCGCGTTGCATCGGCGCCATACTGAGCGATCATGTCGTCGGGAGACACCACGTTCCCCTTTGACTTCGACATCTTCGCACCGTTTTTGATGACCATGCCCTGAGTGAACAGGCGCTGCACTGGCTCATCATTTTTCACCAGGCCCAGATCGCGCATCATCTTGGTCCAGAAGCGCGAATAGATCAGGTGCAGAATGGCATGCTCGACGCCGCCGATATATTGATCGATGGGAAACCAATAGGCGATCGTCTCTGTATCGAATGGCGCGTGCGTGTTTTTCGGATCCGCATAGCGGTAGAAGTACCATGACGAATCGACAAATGTGTCCATGGTATCGGTCTCGCGACGCGCTGTTTGCCCGCACTTCGGGCAGGGTACGCTGGCGAATCCGGGTACGCGCGACAGCGGCGATCCGCCCTCCTCACTAAACTCGATTTTGTCCGGCAATAAGACGGGGAGCTGATCTTCCGGCACCGGCACCAAGCCATCCTGCGGGCAGTAGATCATGGGGATCGGAGTACCCCAGTAACGCTGCCGACTTACCCCCCAGTCCTTGAGCCGAAAGGTGGTCGAAGGCTTGCCAAACCCTTGTTTCTGGGCGTACGCCACCATGTTCTGCTGCGCTTCCTGACATCCCTGACCGGTAAATTCTCCGGAATTGATCAGCAGACTGTCTTCACCGGTATAGGGCAGCATAGGTTCCGCATCACCGGGCTCGCCTTCCTTCGCACGGCGCGGTAACACGACAATTTTTACTTCCAGGCCGAACTTTTTTGCAAATTCATGGTCGCGCTCATCGTGTGCCGGTACCGACATGATCGCCCCGGTGCCATAGTCCATCAGGACATAATTCGCGACCCAGATAGGAATGGGTTCGTTCGTGAACGGATTGGTGGCAAACCGTCCCGTCGCTACGCCCTTCTTTTCCAGAGCGGCCATATCTGCCTTTTCCCGCGCGACCTTTTGCTGTTCGAACAAATGGCGGATTTTCTTTTCGAGTTCGCCATTTTCCAGGATGAACTCTTGCACCATCGGATGCTCGGGGGCCAATTGCAGCGAGGTTGCTCCGTAAATGGTATCGATGCGCGTCGTGAAAACAGGTATCTTTACGACCTCCGGCTCGGGCTCCAGAAGCGTTTCGGTCAGGTTCAGGCTTATCGGTTCAAAGAGCTGGGCGCGCGCGTCTTTCTCCTTTGGCACCACTACAAAATCCACGAGCGATCCCTCGCTACGCCCAATCCAGTTATGCTGCATGGTGCGAACTTTTTCCGGCCAGTCCTCCAGTTTGTCCAGATCGCGCAGCAATTCATCCGCGTAGTCAGTGATCTTGAAGAACCATTGCTCCAACTCGCGCTGCTCCACCAGCGTTCTTTCATGCCGCCAGCAGCAACCGTCGATCACCTGTTCATTCGCCAGCACGGTGGCGCATTCCGGGCACCAGTTCACCTTGCTTTTCTTGCGATAGGCCACGCCGCGTTCATACATTTTGAGAAAGAACCACTGATTCCAGCGATAGTAGTCCGGCAGGCAAGTGGTCACTTCGCGCTGCCAGTCGTAGCTCAGGCCGAGGCGCTTCATCTGGATGCGCATAGCGGCGATGTTGGCCAGCGTCCAGTCGCGGGGCGGCGTATTGTGTTTCAGCGCCGCATTTTCGGCGGGCAGGCCGAAGGCGTCCCATCCCATGGGATGCAGCACGTTGTAACCGCGCATCCACATATGCCGCGCCAGCGCATCCCCAATGGAATAGTTGCGCACGTGCCCCATGTGCAACTGGCCGGAAGGATACGGCAGCATTTCGAGCACGTAATATTTTTGCTTGCCGCTGCTGGGCGGCTCGGCCGCATAGAGTTCCGGGTGCGCGTCCCATTGTGCCTGCCAACGCGGCTCAATCTCCGCAGGGTTATAGCGCGGAGTGCGATCTGTAGGTGTGGAGGAAGCAGTCGGCTTGCTGGGTCCTTGATTCGGCATATTGGTTCGATTCTAAATGCCGGGACTAAATAGCAGGAATTTGTGCGGTTCGAGCCCAATGCATGGGGTGGCTTTTACTCCGATAGTTTGCGCAGTGCCTGTACGTTGCGGACTTCGTCGCCGGGGGCATCCACGGGGGTTTCCGCGATGAAGGCGGCGCGAGCGAATTGCGGTTCGTGCAGAAGACGACGGAACGGTTCGAGACCAATCTTCCCTTCGCCAATGTGTTCATGCCGATCGAGTTTCGAGCCGCGCTCCGCCTTGGCGTCATTGCAATGCCATACGCGGACGGTTTCGCAGCCAACGGTACGCTCGATCTGCGCCAGGGTTTCAGCCCAACCGGAGTCGCTGACGATGTCATACC
>JBDTBI010000135.1:0-5638 GCA_039924215.1 Acidobacteriaceae bacterium | reverse complement strand
ACCGTGCTCATCGTCACCATTGCGTAATAAAGCGCCGTGACCAGCTCAGCCTGTACCCGTTTCCATGCCGTCGAGTTTTTCTTTGTGCTGATCGGCGCACTCGGATCCGCATAATACGCCAGAATATTCTCGCGCAGCATGGCTGGAATCCTACGGCTCGGCTCCGCCGTCAGTTTATGCAGCAATTCCGCGTAGGTCTTGTCCGTTAGCCCGTAAGCACCGGGTCGCACCAGATAACCCGTATCCAGATCGCGGTCGGCAAGATCCAGCGCTCCTCGCGGCTTTGCCTGAAGGCTGTGTAATACCCGCTCGTAATCATCCACCGAGCGATTCACGCTCTCGATATACCATCGGTTCGTTTCCGTGCTGGGCCCGCGAATGGCCGCGTCCGAAACCGCTCCTATTTTTGGCAGAACGCGCAGGAGAATCGCGATAACATACACTTCCAGACCCGGCTTGCGCTTGAACCTTCCCCACTTGTTATCTGTCTCCGCCTCAGCCTGGCGCGCGGAAAATTGATGAAACGCTGGCGTATCCTCTTCCGGCGGAAAGCTCTTGCGATAGATCAGCACATCGGCCCGAGCAATCGCCTGCAAAAAATTCCTGTTCGATGACCGATAGCTCTTGATGGCGGGCTGAGGCCGCCCCAACACCGATCGGAGAGACAAGCCATAGGTGTCAAAGAACGCCTTCTCCAGCAGCCTGCGTGGCACCTTGAACCCCACGGAACGCAAATATCCCGCAGGCGCAAACCTGTGCTGACTCAATTGCTCCACATCATAAGCGAACTCTGTACGAACATGCCCGTGCGGAGATTGATCGTACGTAACGATGGGCCCATACTTCCTGCCCAGGTCGGGGAATTCGAGCGGCGTAGATGGATTGGTCGCATAGCGGTGTCCGGTGTTGTCGCCCACGTAATGGGCCAGCGCGCCGATCGCAAAAGCGTATTCGTCCACGGTCTGCGCGTCGCGGAACAGGTTGTTCACAAAGTCCCCAGCCCGCACATAGTGTGTCAGGTTGCTGAAAAATTGATGGCCGAAAGGATAGTACCCCATGTCTTGAATCGTCGAGCCGCCGTAGACATAGGCCCGCGCCTCGCGCAACTGCGCCTCGGTTGCCGTGTGAAATCGAGCCAGCAACACCGGACGGATCGATCTCTTCCAGGCGACGTCAATCAGGTCCTCATGCGTCAGGAAAGAGTATGCCTCCGTCTGCGGCGGAAAACTCCAGAGCAGCATCAGCGCGATGAGAAGATGCACCGCTGAAGCCTGGGCTCGTTTGCAAAAAACACACCGCACTAGCAAATTTTTTCTCCTTCTCTGCCGGCGCCTATCGCTGCCAATCGATGGGTTCGCTCTGCATAAGTCTAAGCGGAAATGTTGGTACACTCACCCCATGCTTGAGGATCTCACCTTCCGTCGCCACGCGGACATCGCCCTTGGATCGCTGAAAAAAGCCTTGATCCTCGCCGAGACCGACGCCGAGTTTGAAGTGGAAGATCAAGATGGTGCGCTCCATATCACCTTCGACGAACCGCTTTCCAAATTTGTTTTGACCCCCAACACACCTGTCCGGCAAATATGGATCTCAGCTCCTTCTGCCAACTTGAAGCTGGATTGGGACGATTTCGCTCAAAATTTCGTCCTCCCGAAAACCGGCGAATCCCTCCAACCCCTGGTAGCGCGCCTTATGAATGACCATCTCGGCAGCGGCGAAATTGTACTCAGCTAACTACCCGCTCTGCCTGCCCTGCCCTCCCCAGCCTCCCTATAGACTCAGTCCTTCAGGCCGAATCGTAGACATTCCTCACCGGGAAGAGCCCGGCAACGCTTCTGATGCATCTAACGCTCCTGCTGTATCTAATTGGATAGCACAAAGGGAGGAATCGTATGCCCGCCAAGGCACATGCCCCATTGTCCGCCCAGGACCGTTCCATTCGACGTGAGCTGCAGGAGTTTTTACAGGGCGGCAACGCTCACGCCCGCTTCGACGATGCCGTGAAAAGTTTTCCCGCGTCTCAATACGCACAAAAACCGGAAGCTGCGCCGCACAACGCATGGCAACTGCTCGAGCATATTCGTCTCGCGCTGCATGACCTGTTGGTGTTCTGTACCGATCCCAACTATCGGGCTCCAGAATGGCCGGAGGGATATTGGCCGCAACAGGACGCGCCGAAATCTTCCGCGGAATGGAGCCGTTCCGTCGCGGCGGTTCACAAAAGTCTCAGTGGATTTGAAGCGCTGCTCCAGGATCCGAGAACGGACCTCACGGCAAAAATTCCCTGGGGTGAGGGTCAAACCATTCTGCGGGAAATCCTGCTGGCCGGCGACCATACCAGCTATCACGTTGGCCAACTGGTTCTCCTGCGCATCCATCTCGGCATCTGGAAGAATTAAGGCAATCCATCCGAAACACACGGACGAGTGTCGGCAATCGGCGAAAACAAAAACTTGACATACTAAGATGTCTTAATATAAAGATGTCTTAGTATGAGAAAGCCGGATACACTCCAGGGATCACTCGATCTTTTGGTACTCAAGATGCTCTCGCGACGGCCCCGCCTGCACGGCTACGCCATCATGTCCGCCATCAAGGACACCTCCGGCGACGTGCTGCACGCCGAAGAAGGTTCGCTCTACCCGGCGCTCCACCGTATGGAGGAAGCTGGATGGATCCGCGCCGAATGGATCACGAAGGACAGCGGGCGCAGGGCGCGCATGTATGAACTGACCGCAGCCGGCAAGAAACAGCTCTCCGCGGAAGAGTTCCGCTGGCAGGCAGTCAGTTTTGCCATCAATCGGGTTCTGCGGGAGGCCTGATATGCCGTTGTGGTCACGCCTCGTGAACGTCTTTCGCGGAGATGGATTGAGCCGCGAAATTGACGAAGAGTTCGAGTCGCACATTGCGGAAGCCATCGAACAAGGCCGCGATGAGGCCGAGGTCCGCAAATCCTTTGGCTCTCCGCTCCGGCAGCGTGAACAGAGCCACGATATCCGCGTTGTCGCATGGCTCGATTCGCTGCGCGCCGATGTCATCTTCGGCTGGCGGCAGCTCAAACGAAACAAAGTGACCTTCGCCGCCGCGGTCCTGTCTCTCGCCTTCGCCATGGGAGCGTGCGCTTCGGCATTCCGCCTCATCGACGCCTTGTTTCTGCGGCCCTTGCCGATCACAGCGCCGAATCGGCTGTACGCGCTCTCTCGTCGGGCAGTCCTGCCCAACGGCAAACTGATGACCTACGATGGCTGGGCCTATCCGCCTTTTCTCCTGATGCGCGATGCCGTAAAAGACGAAGCCGAATTGATCGCCGTTTCCTACGCCGATCGGATGGATCTGACCTACACGTCAAACCAGGACATGGAAAAAGCCTATGTCCAATACGTCTCCGGCTCGATGTTTGACTCCTTCGGGCTCCATCCATCCATAGGAAGGCTGTTCACAAAGAAGGATGACCTCAAACCCGGCGCGGATCCGTACGCCGTGCTCTCCTACGCGTATTGGGCGAGCCGCTTCAATCGGGATCCGAAAGTGGTGGGCCGCACGTTACAGATCGGCACGAAGCTATTCGAGATCGTCGGCGTCGGTCCAAAAAGTTTCACCGGCACCGAACCGGGTACGATAACCGATATTTCCCTCCCAACAATGATGTATCCGCAAGTGAATCGCCCCGACGTGGACTGGTTCCGGACGTTGGTCCTGGTGCAACCCGGCGTCCCGACCGAGCCGCTTCGCCAGAAAATGGATGCAGTCAGCCGAGCCTTTGAAGCCGAGAGGGCAAAGGGTTTCCCCGCGATGCCCAAGTGGGTGCTCCAGGCATTCGTCAACCAGAAAATGTTGATGGAACCCGCGCCCGGCGGCGTCTCGCTTATGCAGAGCAATTACCGCGAGTCTCTCGGGGGTCTGGGCGCGCTGGTGGCATTGCTATTGCTGATCGCCTGCGCGAATGTCGCCAATCTGATGACGGCTCTGGCCGCCGCACGGGCACGCGAAATGGCGCTGCGCGTTTCGATTGGCGCGGGACGAGGACGCCTCACGCAGATGGTTTTGGTCGAGAGCGCCATGGTCGCGTTTCTCGCGGCCGCGCTGGGCGCTTTGTTCACCTGGTGGTCCGCGCCGTACATCGTCAGCAAAATCAATCCACTCAACAACCCGACACACCTCATCCTTTCCGGGGACTGGCGGGTTCTTGGATTTGGCCTGGCGCTTATTTTCGGTGTGACCTTGTTGCTGGGGCTGGTGCCTGCGCTGCGTGTCTCCACCGTCAAGCCGGTAAGCGTCCTGAAAGGTGGAGTGGATCCCCACTCGCGCCGCCGCTCAATGCATTGGATGATTGCCGCTCAGGTCGCTTTCTGTTTCCTGGTCGTCTTCGTTGCTGGCCTGTTTGTTGCCACATTTCAACGGTTGTCCAACGAGTACACCGGCTTTTCTTCCCAGCGACTTCTCACGCTTGAGACGGATACAAAGCAAGCCCAACCGCCTGTTGCCTGGGAGCAGATGGCCGACCGCTTGCGCGCTGTACCTGGGGTGGAAAAGGTTGCATTGTGCCAATGGCCGCTTCTTTCCGGCATATCCTCCAATGCCTTCATCTCCATCCATGGTGCGCCGCCGGGGAATGCTCTTACCTACTTTCTGGGCGTCTCGCCTGGCTGGCTCAGCACCATGAAGATTCCCTTACTCGACGGCAGAGATTTCCGTCCAGAGGAAACCTCCCCAGGCGCAGCCGTCGTGAATGAAACCTTCGCGAAGACGTACTTCAATGGCGAGGACCCGGTTGGAAAATCATTCACGCGCTCGGGCGGGCGTGTCTATCAGATTGTCGGACTGGTCCACGACGCGCGGTACCGCAGCATCCGCGGGCCTATCGAACCGGTGGCGTACGTCCCGCTTCGCTCGATCGGAAAGGATGGTGCCTTGCAGTCGATCGGCTCGACAACATTCATGGTTCGTACTGCTAGCGCCAACCCTCTCGCGCTGGCGCCCACGTTGCGCCAGGTCGTGTTGCAGACCAACTCGGAATTCCGCGTGAGCAATATCCGCACCCAAAAAGAGATCATTGAATCGCAGACTATCCGCGAAAGATTGGTGGCGATTCTGTCCTTATTCTTCGCCGGTGTAGCACTCTTGCTTGCGGGCATTGGATTGTATGGTGTGGTCAATTACTCCGTGCTGCAGCGGCAGCGGGAGATCGGCATCCGCATCGCAATGGGCGCGCAACGCGCCGTCATCGTGCGATTGGTAACGATGGATATTGTCCCGATGGTTGCCATTGGAACCATCGCGGGCTTGGCCCTTGGGATGGCATCCGTGCGCTACCTCGAAGCACTGTTCTATCAGGTCAAGGCCACGGATCCTGGCATGTTGGCGATTCCTTTGCTGGCAATTTTGGCTGCAACGTTGCTGGCCACTGCACCGGCGGTCCTGCGCGCGCTGCGGGTCGATCCAGCCGAAATTCTCCGTTCTGAATAGAAACCTTCCACGCCGATTCCAAAAGAGTGCCAGCGTAGTAACTGCTCTATACACAGCACTTATTCGAACATTGCAACGATCCGTCATCTTTTTCCCGCAGTTGACCTTACAACTACTCCCAGACTTAAATCGTAGAGATTCACTAACCGGCGTTAGGATGACTATGAACAAT
>JBDTBI010000134.1:0-3299 GCA_039924215.1 Acidobacteriaceae bacterium | reverse complement strand
ACAATATTTGGCCTACCTAACGATGCAAGACAAAAATTGGCTTACTGATGCCAGGATTTATTCATTTCTGATGCACAACCATTGGAATGCCGATGCTCCCTTAGCGCAGGGAGGGGAAGATATCTTTCGCTATGCGGTAACCACACATGGCCCAGACTGGACATACAACCTTGCTCATCACTTTGGTTGGGGATTCATGAGCCCCCTACGCGCTTTCGTCGTGGAGCAGCAACTGCATGCGGACTGGAGTAGGCCGGTACGAAGTTTCGTGGAAATCCAACCGGAGAACGTGTATCTGGCTGGCTTCAAAACTGCCGAGGACGGGGATGGAGCTATTCTGAGACTCTTTGAAGGAGCCGGCCAATCGTCTGCGGCAACGGTTCACTTCAACTTGCCTGGGCGGACCGTGGCAGCCGCCATCAGCTGTGATGCCCGGGAGCGAAATCTATCTCCCTTAAAAACTGATAGGGCCTCGGTAGAGGTTGAGATGAAGCCATTTGAGACGGCAACAGTCAGGGTGCGATTTGGCTGAGGGCTGCTGTGATAATTCGGCCAATTGAAGGTATCCACGACTTAGGAGCCCGCCTTTGCGTGCACCGAAAGCCGTTAGGCCCTGACTGTAAATCTAAACCTCATATCCTCGCCAAACCATTGAACATAGTTAGTTCCATACGCATTGTTAAAGAGACAGAAATGGACGCCTTTCGCAAGATCAGGCTGACTATTGGAGAAATGAATGGGCGATTTTTCTCCGAGGGCGACCAGCGGAGCATCCAAACTCTCGATTACAAGGCTGCCACGACGATCCTTATAGCTTAAGCCGGTGGACAGGCCATGCATATGACGATTGCCCCCGCAGACTACATCGAACGGCGATACAGGCTGATCTACCTTTTGAAGAACCCAGCCGCGAGGTTCCGGAGCGTCTGGTTGAAACGAGAGCCACATCGCCTCCGGAAGACGATTCTTCGCCTTCCCGAACCATGTAAGGTTGATATGTATTACCGGCTCAGCTTCCGGGAAGAGAAGTTCGAGATACACCGTATCGGGCCACGCGACCAAACCGGAGCGCTTAGCACCATCATCATCGATGGATAATTGTGCAAGTAGGCGATCCCCGGTCAGAGTCTTGCCCGTCCAGCAATCTTTGACACGCGGGTGCCATTCACGGCTCCGTGCTCCGACGCGTTCTATATTCGGCTTACTGACACCCTGGATAGCCCAGTCAAATTTCACAGTAAGATAGCTTGCCACATATGCGTCGTAGTCTCGCTGCGATAGCGTCTGGTAGGCAAAGAGCGCCAGCGGATGGCGTGCTGAAGCCCATTCTCTGCCGTTCTGCCTGTTCGTCAAACGAGTGATTGCACCGGTTGCCGGGTCAAGTTGAACGATGAAGTGCGGAGTCTCAAAGAAGTGACCCGGGTTGCCTCTTTCGAGCCCGTCCCACTCTGGCCGAGTCGGAGTCAAAGAAGCGATTCTATTTTCCGCCTCTACGCGCAATGCGCTGGGCAGGTTGGTAACTACGTGATTGAGATCATCCCTTTTCTCCTTCCAGCTGGTCTCAACAATCTGGTAGTTTGCCTGATTCAGCACCTCTACAAGGTCATGAGACGTATAGCAATCAAGGTCGAGCCATGCCTCCGTATCCGTTCCCCAGGTGTGCTCTGCGCTGAGAGAAAGCTTCCGTAGAAGCGTCAAATCGGTTACGTCGCCTACTGCAAGTTTTCCCTGGTCGATCCACTCGCGCCGCAGGCGGCTGACCTCTCTATATCGGGCCATCTTCACGGGATCACTTCCTGCTCCGTAGATCCAGGTGTCGCCAATCTCGTTCGTAATGACGGGCAAATTCTTTTGAAGCGGTTGAACAGCATTCGCGATGTCGCTTAAGTTAGCTGCGGTGATCGAGGCGTTTGGAAACTGACGCCGTAGGTCTGCGTAAATGGTCTTGATTTCTTCGACGGTATGAGGACCGCTGTTGTCGGCGCGCATCTCGACTGAGATCGCCAGATCAGAGTGCGGAACCTGGACTATACCGCCGTAGTCGTGGTGGTACAGCATGACTACACGACTACCGTCTAGGTCCTGCCAAACAAAAATAGGCGGCACCTGTGGTGGAGTAACAGAGGAATTAACACCAATATCCAAAAGTTTGACCCCGTTTCGCGCCAGGGAGCTGACAATACCGCGTGAATGGCCAGGGACGTCCGTCATCTTGGCCCCGGTAGTTACGCGGCCAAACCGGCGATCAAGGGACTTAGAAAATCCTATTGCACCGTCGATCATCGTCGGATCCAACAATTCGGTCTGCCATGAAAATGGCAGGGCATGCCATGCGATGTCACCTCGGGCAATGGCTTTCTCCATGCGCTTTTTCTCACTGCTGTTTGCCTGATCAAGGTACTCGAACAGGAGCCACGATCCGGTAGTCCATACATAACGGTCAGTACCGGATTCTCGCATCGTTTCCGCAATGTCAATCGCATTCGGATAGTAGACGCCGAAGTACTTATCGATCACTCGGGCTTGGGTGTCAGAGAATCCAATATCGAGATGGCACTTAAACATCACCAGTACTCGACTCACCCCAGGCATTGGCAAGCTATCGCCGGAGGGTGTAACCTGAGGCTTCGCAAGTGTTGAAAGAGCTGTAAAACTACTGGCTGCCAAAAGATTTCTAATAAACGCTCGACGTTGCACGGTAGCTCCTCTTCGTCACCAAGACGACTTTTTCTCGTCATTTGTTGGTGTAAGCATGACGTCCTAACTGCTCATCTGGTGTTGCGATGGATCAGGTTTGCTTTTAAGAAACCCAATGTTGAGCCGGATGGAGATGCTCTTACCAGACTTTGAAGTGATTCGCACGGACTTGCGATCTACAGAAGGGCGAATACTCTGTGCGATATCGAATCCGGCCGGTATTGCCGCCACGGCCATTATGTAATTAACAACAAGCGAGCTCTGCTTCTTCATTTGGACTGTGGTAGGGATTCCGGCACGATTCATTGGATTGAATCGCGCAGAGCGCTCTAGGCCGTGATGAAAATACGCGACAACTTCTTCCAGGCCGATCACACGTTTGTGCCTTCCATTCCATGGCGGATAGTGACGGCCGCCATTCGACATCCAGAAGATCGTCGAAGGAAGCACTTGAGGATCCTTCAAGGAGAACCATATATAACGGTCTTCTGGGAGCGTCAAAGCCGTCCATGCGAATGGAAGTGCCGGCTTGGACGCCATCAGAATCAGGTCTTCGTAGCCTTTGTTTGCGGGGTAGACGGAGAGATCGATCCACTTGCCGT
>JBDTBI010000133.1:0-4380 GCA_039924215.1 Acidobacteriaceae bacterium | reverse complement strand
AGATCGTGGTGGAACTGGCTCCTTCAATACTTTCCGCAGACTTTGCGCATCTGGCCGAGCAGATTCAGGCCGCTGAGCGGGGCGGCGGAACTGTCATCCATGTGGATGTAATGGATGGCCATTTCGTGCCCAACATTACAATCGGTCCGCCTGTTGTCGCCTCACTGCGCAAAGTGACGAAGCTGCCGCTCGATTGTCATTTGATGATTGAAAATCCGGACGAGTTTGTTCCAGCTCTGGCCGAAGCCGGGGCCAATTGGGTCAGCGTGCATTATGAGGCCTGCCGCCATTTGCATCGCTCGCTGGAAGTGATCGCACAGCACGGGATGAAGCCCGGTGTCGTGATCAATCCCGCGACGCGCGTCAATCTGCTGCTCGATATTCTTCCCATGGTTCATCACGTTCTGGTGATGAGCGTCAATCCCGGCTTTGGCGGACAGCAGTTCATCCCGTTTACCCTGGAGAAGATTCGGCATTTGTGCGCCTTGCGCGCGGAGCTGGGGTTGGAGTATCGCGTGGAGGTAGACGGTGGTGTTGCAGAAGATACCATCGCGCAGGTAGTGGAAGCAGGAGCGGAATTGCTGGTGGCGGGAAACGCAGTCTTCGGCGATGGACGTCCGGAGGAAAATGCCCGCAGGCTCCTACAGATGGCTCTGGCAGTTTCCGCCAGGTCGTCCCAGTCGCGCACGAAACAGTCGATTCCGCCGGGTCCAACGAAAAATGTACGGGAAAAGAGCAGACCGCTTCACAGGACCCAAGCAAGCGCAAGAGTCTGCTGAGGAAAAGTACAGTATGAAACATTCCACAAATCTTTCCAGGAGCTTTCTCCTGAAGTGTTCACTCAAGCGCTCCACCGCACTCTGCGCTCTCGTCTTTCTTAGCGCCGGCGTGGCACAAGCAGGGATATTTCACCGTAAGCAAAAGCCTCTTTCACAAAAAGATGATGCGCTTGCCAGTGTTGCCTCCAGCCAGCCGGACAAGGAATTGTTCGACCGCGCCATGCTTGCGCTGAAAAAGAACAAGTACAACATCGCGCGCCTCGACCTGCAGACCTTGTTGAATACCTATCCGGACTCGGAATATCAGATGCGCTCCAAGCTCGCCATCGGAGACACCTGGTACAAGGAGGGCGGTACGGCCGCCATGGAACAGGCGGAAGAAGAGTACAAGGACTTCATCACATTCTTTCCTGACAAGCCGGAAGCGGCGGAAGCCCAGATGAAAGTGGCGGACATCTATTACAAACAGATGGAGAAGCCGGATCGGGACCCGACCAATGCCGTTCGCGCGCAGGAAGAGTACCGCGCAATGCTGCTGCAATACCCCGACTCCAGTTTGATTCCGCAGGCCAAACAGCGGCTGCGAGAGGTACAGGAGGTGCTGGGCAACCATGAGTTCAATATTGGTTCTTTTTATGAAACACGGATGAACTACGCGGCGGCCACGGCGCGGCTGCAATCGGTCATCGACACGTACCCGCTTTTTAGCCGCACCGACGAAGCTCTCCTGCTGGTTGGGGACGCATATGCCCAGGAGGCAAAAAACACGGAACAGATGCGCCTTGACCCGGCAGCGAAAGAGCGCCTTCACAAGCTGTTCGTCAACCGCGCGGCCAATGCTTACGATCGTCTCGTCCTTGAATATCCCATGGCTCCTCATTCGGATGATGCGCGTGACAGGCTGGAAGCCATGAATCTGCCAGTCCCGCAACCGACGCAGGAGCAGATCGCCGCCAGCGCCGCCATTGAACAAAGCCGTTCGCCGGTTGACCTGAAATACAAAGCCTTTCTGTTGATTACGGCCCGGCCTTCCACGGAGCAGGCGGCACGCGTAGGGGAACCCAGTCTCGTGAGTCCGGCCCAGGTGATGGCCCCAGCCTTGATCAAGGATGCTCAGGCGGATGTACAGTGGGCCGTCAAGCCGGACGGCAAACCGGCTCCAATCGTTCCCGGTACGTCGAACCGTACCAACGCTGTTGCCACAGCGGAGAATAGCGGTGCAGCGGCGAGTCCTTCCGCCGGTGCCAGTCAGCAGACTGGCGCTGCAGGAACGACCGGCCTGCAGATGAATGATCTTTCCGGCGGCGACAACAACGTGAACGGGCAGACCGTACCGCAAAATGCGGTGCAGCCGCCAGCAGGTGCAGCCACCAGCACCACACCTGCTACCGGCAGCCAGGCAATCCCCGGCACTTCGCCCACTACCAACGGGCAGCCTGCCGTCTGGCCATCTGCACAAAAAGATAACGGCGGATTGCAGACTGTTGGCCCGGCGAACACCAAACCGCTTCCGACTCCGCAAGCAGCCGCACCTGCGCCGGCCCAGATCAACGACGTCACCCAGAGCGGCCAGCCAGTGAATACGGTGGGACAAAATACGCCGCAGGCCGGCAAGAAAAAGAAGAAAAACCCCAAGCCGGCGTTTGAGCATAAAGAGGAATCATCCAGCACGCACAAGAAGAAGAAGGGTCTGCGTAAGCTGAATCCTTTCTAGTTCAAAAAGTATGACCGGCAGGGCGGTCGGCGAATTGTGGCCCTGCCGTGGCTTTGCTTCATCCTTGCAGCCAGGTAGGAGACATTTGGTGAGGCCAGCGTATCGTTTTGTCTCGAGTTTTCGACGCGTTTGGATGGGTGTTTTCATCGTCAGTATGGCCTTGACCGTAGGCACACACGCACAGCAGACAACCCGCCCCGCAGCTCCTCCGCATCTGCCCGATACTCCCCACGTCCACGCCGACCGCACCGTGACATTTTATTTCCCCGATCTGGGCGCGAGTGAGGTCCGGCTCAGTCTTGCAGGAAACGCCCATCCGCTGCCCATGGAAAAGGACAGTCAGGGAGTGTGGAGCCTTACCGTCGGCCCGCTGCAGCCGGCGATTTATAACTACGAGTTTGTGGTCGATGGCGTGCCACTGCTTGATCCCTCCAACCCGAGCAGCGTTCCCAATTTGCGCAACCCCACCAATGTTCTTGAGGTGCCCGGCCCGGAACCCGAGTTATGGGACGTCCAGGAAGTTCCGCATGGCGTCCTTCACCAGCACTTTTATAAGTCCGCCATCGTCGGCGATCAGAGAGATTTTTTTGTGTACACCCCGCCGGGATACAACCCGCGCGCACACAAGAAATATCCAGTGCTCTACCTGCTGCACGGCTACACAGACGATGCGCGGGGTTGGATTGCGGTCGGCCGCGCCAACGTCATCCTGGACAATCTGATTGCCGCGGGCAAGGTGAAGCCAATGATCGTTGTGATGACGCTTGGCTATGGCGCGCCGGAAATCGTCGTTGGACCGCACGCGGACTTTGACAGCGCCACGCTGCGCAAGAAGAATTTTGACCTGTTCACGCAGTCTCTTTTGCAGGAAGTCATCCCGCAAGTGCAGTCCATGTATCTTGTTTCCAACAAACGGGAAGACCGCGCGATTGCGGGCCTTTCCATGGGTGGAGCGGAGAGCCTGCTGACCGGGCTCAACCACATCGACACGTTCGCCTGGGTCGGCTCCTTTAGCGCTGGAGGGTTGGGAACGGATTTCGCCGAGGCCTTTCCTTCACTCGACGCGAAGAATGCCGCGCGGCTGCGGCTGCTGTGGGTTGCCTGCGGTACAAATGACCGCTACGTCGGAAAGACTCCGTTGATTACTGCAAACCGTGAGCTGGTCGCGTGGCTGCAGTCCAAAAGCATTCCCGTTACGTTCATCCAAACACCGGGAATGCATGAGTGGCCCGTGTGGCGCAACAATCTGATTCAGTTCTCCCAGCTGTTATTTCAGTCGAAGTAATTTGCGGGCAGCAAAGCGGGGTCCGCGTGCACCCGCGTGCAGTAAAATGGATGAGTTCGATCCAATTCACCCAAATCCATGCCTCGCGATCTCCCAAAATCCTACGACCCCACTGCCATCGAAGATCGATGGGCAGAATACTGGGTGCGGCAACGCCTCTTCGAGGTTCCCACGCCTCAGGATTCCAGCGCGCTCCCGCCCACATTTACCACTCTTTTGCCGCCTCCGAATGTCACGGGCCGTTTGCACATGGGCCACATGCTCAACCAGACGGAGATGGACATTCTGACCCGCTGGCACCGCATGCGCGGGGAACTGTCTCTGTGGGTGCCTGGAACCGACCACGCGGGCATTGCCACGCAGATGATGGTGGAGCGCCAGCTTGCCAACGAAGGCACCACCCGCGAGCAACTGGGCCGCGAAGCGTTTGTGCAGCGCGTGTGGGAGTGGCGGCGCGAATATGGCGGCGCGATTCTCGGCCAGATGAAGCGCCTGGGCGCGAGCGTGGATTGGTCGCGCGAATACTTCACCATGGACGAGCGCCTCTCGGTCGCCGTAATCGAAGCGTTTGTGCGCCTGCATGAGCAGGGCCTGATCTATCG
>JBDTBI010000132.1:0-4412 GCA_039924215.1 Acidobacteriaceae bacterium | reverse complement strand
AAGGATGTCTCTGCGCTCTTCCGCCGTGCCGTGGTCCAATGCGTGCACGACAGCCAGCGTGGCTTTGCCTTCGCGCAGATCACTGGCGGTCGGCTTGCCCAGCACAGTTTCGCTGGCAGTCAGGTCCAGGACGTCATCCACAATTTGAAAGGCCAGGCCGAGATTGCGACCATACTCTCCCAGCATCTCTTCCATTTCCCGAGAGCCGCCAGCCAGCACACAGCCTAGTTGCATGGAGACGCGGAACAGACACGCGGTCTTGCGATAAATCAGCTCGTAGTATTCCTGCTCAGTCAGCGCGCTGCCCAGGCGCTCCATTTGCAGCAGTTCCCCTTCGACCATCTGCTGGGTCAGGTTGATCAACAAATCGAGGATGCGGAAGTTGCGTTCCTCGAGAGCTACGCGGAAGGCCTGCATGTAAAGCCAGTCGCCCGCCAGCACAGATTTGGAGTTGCCCCATTGCGTATTCGCCGAGGGCCTTCCTCGACGAATGTTGGCTACATCGATGATGTCGTCATGCACCAGAGTTGCCGTGTGCACCATTTCAATGACGGCACCAAGGCGGACGCTGCTGCCTCCCATGTACCCCAGGGCCTTGGCTGCCAGCAGCAGCAGCGCGGGTCGGATGCGCTTGCCGCCGCCTTCGCGCAGATATCCGGCAATCTCGGTAATGGAATCAACGTTGGAGGCAGAAAGGCGCTCGAATTCCTGTTCCACGGCAACCAGGTCGTCGTGGAGCAGGTCAAACACTTCCTTTACCGTCGTGATGGCCGCTGTGCTCAAGATCCGTCTCGTCTCTGTTCCCTGTTCCAAAAACTCGGCCAGTTCCCATGCCAGCTGAAACCTGGCAAACCAGCTCCACCTGTACCGTACGCTGTGCTTCGCCCGCTAGTTGGACCGGTAATTCGTAAACTGTAAATCAATGCCGAAGTCGTGCTTCTTCAACATTGCAATCATATCCTGTAATGTATCGCGATCCTTACTGCTAACGCGCACCGTATCTGCCTGGATGGTTGCCTGCGCCTTGCTTTTTGAGTCCTTAATCAGCTTGACGATCTCTTTCGCCTTTTCGATGGCAATCCCCTGCTGCAGCGTGATCTTCTGGCGAACGCTGGAGCCGGAGGCCGGTTCGATTTTGCCATAGGTCAGGGCCTTCAGCGAAACTCCCCGCTTGGCCAGCTTCTGCTGCAGAATTTCCGTCACAGATTTCAGCTTATATTCATCGCTGGAAGCAAGCTGGATAGCCTCTTCGCCTTCCAGTTTGATTTCCGATTTCGAGTCCTTTAAATCGAAACGCGTGCGGATTTCCTTCGAGGCCTGATCCACGGCATGTAAAACCTCTTGTGAGTCCACTTTACTGACAATATCGAACGAATTTTCAGTAGCCATACTTTCCTACCCTAACTGGATGCAGTTTTCCACGCACTCTACATCTAAATCTTTCCACTTGTCGAGTCCAGGCGGCTTAAGACCGCACCGCATGAAAAAAACGGTGGAAGTTTTCCGTCGTCCTCAAAGCCATGGTCTCATAGTTCACGCCGCGAACTTCAGCCAGTTGCTCCGCCACATGCCGCACCATAGCCGGTTCATTCCGCTTGCCGCGATGCGGTACTGGCGCAAGAAACGGCGCATCAGTTTCGATTAAAATCCTGTCCCATGGGACTTTTGCAGCTACATCCCGGATCGGCTGTGCTTTGGGAAAGGTCAAATTCCCGGCGAAGGAAACGAGAAAGTCCATCTCCATAGCCTGCTGTGCGTGCCGGTACTCTCCGGCAAAACAATGCAGAATACCGCCCAGACCGGTTGGCCGCCAATGCTCATCCAGCAGCGCCAGAGCATCATCCCAGGCATTCGTGCTGCCTGCGGAGGCACGGCAGTGGATCAGAATTGGCAGCCTGTGCGTTGCGGCAATCGCCATCTGGCGAACGAACGCTTGTTGTTGCAGGTCTCGGGGCGAATGATCGTAAAAGTAATCCAGGCCAATCTCGCCAACGGCAACTACTTCCGGCTCCGCAGCCAGCGCATCCAGCTTTTTGAGCGCCAGGTCATCGGCGAGGTTTGCCTCATGCGGATGAATTCCGGCGCTGACCAAAATTCGTGGCATGTCCAACCGAGAGGCAAACGCCCGGCTCAGATCCAGGGCACAGTGCATCGTATCGGGCCCATCACCAATGCCAACGGCAAGAATCGTCTCCACGCCAGCATCGTGTGCACGAACCAGCATCGCCTCGCGGTCTTCGGCGTACCGTTCACTGTCCAGATGTGCGTGCGAGTCTACCAGCATGGGCAGTTCTTTCTTTACTTGAGCCGTGCACCGATTTCGATGTCTTCCAGAAAGCCAGCGAGTACCGGCTTGCCATGTTCCCCCAGGGAGGCGGCGACAATCATCCCATTTGACTCCAGCCCACGCAGCTTGCGCGGAGCCAGATTTGCCACAATGACCACTTTCCGCCCGATCAGGCTTTCCGGTGTGTAGGCCTCGGCGATTCCGGCAAGAATCTGGCGCTGCTCGTATCCCAGGTCCACTTCCAGCCGCAGCAAGCGGTCCGCCTTGGGGATACGTTCCGCCACGCGGATGATCGCGACGCGCAGGTCCACCTTGGCAAAGTCTTCGATGCCAATTTTCGGCGTGCTGACGACATCTGACGAGGGTACCGCAGCGGCCGGTGAAGGCGCAGCCGGGACCGCCGCGCTGGCTGGTAAAGCAACCTCAGCCACCACCGGAGGAGCAACCTCTGACGCTTTCTCTGCGGAAGGCTCAGCAGCAGCAGGAGCGGGCACAGCCGCTGGTTTGGGTTTTGCATCTGCCGCCGCAGGAGTCATCGCCTTGGACTGAGCAGCCGCCTGAGGCATTGCTTCTTGATCCGTTTCCGTTGCGGGGGATGTTGGACGATCCTCTTCGATTTTCTGCATCCGTTCGATCGCTTCCTTTTCTGCGCGGGGAAACACTGGGCCAAGTTCGCCCAGTTTGGTTCCGGGCTTCAGCCCACCCCACTGCAAATGTTTCAGATCCGCTTTGGTGATCTCGCCCAGGCCAAGCTGTTGCCAGACCTTCGCTGCCGCATCGGGAATCACCGGATAGACAAGCGCCGTGATGATGCGAATCGATTCGGCGGCGGTATACAAAATTGCGCTGAGCCGAGCGCGGCTTTCCGCATCGTCCATGGCGCTGAGTTTCCAGGGAGCCTGCGCTGTCAAATAACTGTCGACCGACGCAATGCCGGACCAGGCGTGTTCGAGCGCGCGTGAGAAATCGAATTGCTCCACTCGCTGATCCAATTGCTCTGCCTGTTGACTCAGGTTCGCACGAATGCTGCTATCGGCAGCTGCTGTTCCGTCGGGCACCACGCCGTCAAAATATTTCACGATCATCGCCAACGTGCGGCTCACCAGATTGCCATATCCGTTGGCGAGATCCGCGTTATAGCGCTGCACCAGCGCATCGAAGGAAAAACTGCCATCCTGGCCGAAGACAACCTCACGCAGCAGAAAATACCGCAGCGCATCCGCGCCCAGCACGTCCAGCACGGTTTCCGCGCGCACAATGTTGCCCCGCGACTTGGACATTTTCGATTGCTCAAACAGCAGCCAGCCATGCGCCACAACGCTCTTCGGCAGTGGCAAATCGGCGGCCATCAAAAATGCGGGCCAATAGACGCAGTGGAAGCGGCTGATTTCCTTGCCGATCAGTTGCACATCGGCGGGCCAGTATTTTTCGAACAGCGTTTGATCCTCGCTGCCATAGCCGAGCGCGGTGATGTAGTTCGCCAGTGCATCCATCCAGACGTAGATGACATGCTTTTCGTCGCCGGGAACGGGAATACCCCAGTTGAAGCTGGTGCGGCTGATCGACAGGTCGCGCAGGCCGCCGCGTACAAAGGCCATCACCTCATTGCGTCGGGTTTCGGGGCGGATGAAGTCGGGATGTTGCTCGTAATATTCAAGCAGCTTGCGCTCAAACGCAGAGAGCTTGAAGAAATAATTTTCCTCGCTTACCGTCTCGGTAAGGCGTCCACAATCGGGGCAGGCGGTTCCCGGCGGGCCTTCTACATACAGTTCGTCCGACACGCAATACTGGCCGGAATAGGTGCCTTTATAAATAAAGCCACGTTGCTGCAGTTCCAAAAACAAATGCTGTGTGCCGCGCTTATGCCGGTCTTCCGTGGTGCGAATGTAATCGTCATAGGTGAGGCCCATGCGATCCCACAGCCCGCGAAATTCGCTTGAGATACCGGCGGCAAATTCCTGGGGAGTTTTCCCGGCTTTCGCGGCGGAGCGTTCGATTTTTTGGCCGTGTTCGTCGGTCCCGGTAAGGAATCGGACATCGTAGCCGCGCATCCGCTTCCAGCGCGCCAATGTGTCGGCAGCCACCGTGGTGTACGTGTGGCCCAGATGCGGGCGCGCGTTCACGT
>JBDTBI010000131.1:0-5706 GCA_039924215.1 Acidobacteriaceae bacterium | reverse complement strand
ATTCCGCTGATGATTACGCACGCGCTGGAGGGCAAGCCGCTCCCCATTTACGGGGATGGGATGAATGTGCGCGACTGGCTGTATGTTGGAGACCATTGCGCTGCGTTGCGCCTGGTGCTGCAACGTGGAAAACCGGGAGAAACCTATAACATTGGCGGCAGGAATGAGCGCAGCAATCGCCAGGTTGTGGAGGCGATCTGCGAAATTCTGGATGAGTTGCGGCCCGACTCGCGGTATTGTCCTCACAAGCAGTTGATTCGATTTGTCAAGGACCGGCCGGGTCACGACCGGCGCTACGCCATCGACGCAACGAAGTTGGAACGGGAACTGGGCTGGCGGCCGCGCGAGACATTTTCCACTGGTCTACGCAAGACCGTGCAATGGTATCTGGACCATTCGGAGTGGATTGAGGATGTCGTAAGTGGTTCGTATCGGCAATGGATGGAGCAGAATTATGAAGACAGGATCGGGAAATGAAGAACCTGGTGTGAGGGGAATCATTCTTGCCGGAGGTTCGGGAACACGTCTGTATCCGCTGACGATTGCGGCCAGCAAGCAGTTGCTGCCAGTCTATGACAAACCGATGATTTATTATCCCCTGTCGGCGTTGATGCTGGCCGGGATTCGTGAGATTCTCATCATTTCCACGCCGGAGGATACGCCACGATTTCAAGCATTGCTGGGTACCGGCGAGCAGTGGGGGCTCCGGCTCCAATACGCGGTGCAGCCGGAACCCGGTGGATTGGCCCAGGCCTTTCTGATTGGCGAGCGCTTTGTCCATGGGCATAACTCCGCGCTGGTGCTGGGTGACAACATCTTCTATGGTCACGATCTTCCCTCTATGCTGCGGCGCGCGGTACGCCAGGAAGAAGGCGCGACGGTGTTTGCCTACTCCGTGCAGGATCCGGAGCGGTACGGTGTGGTTGAATTCGACGCCGCGAAAAAGGCAATCTCGATTGAAGAAAAGCCGCGAGAGCCGAAGTCCCGCTATGCGGTGACAGGAATGTATTTTTACGATCAGCAGGTAGTTGAAGTGGCAAAGTCGCTGCAGCCCTCCGCGCGCGGAGAGTTGGAAATTACGGATGTCAATCGTTGGTACCTGGAGCGCGGCCAACTTCACGTGGAAGTGCTGGGACGTGGATTTGCGTGGCTGGACACGGGCACACAGGATTCGTTGATCGAAGCGGCGACTTTCATCCAGACCATTGAAAAGCGCCAGGGGTTGAAAGTGGCGTGCCCGGAGGAGATTGCGTTTCACTTGGGCTACATTGATGCGGCGCAGATGGAGCAACTGGCGGCCAAGTTGGGTAAGAGCGGCTATGGCACTTACCTGTTGCAGGTGTTACGCGAGGCTGAGGCTTGAAGATGAGGCCTGGGCGTCTACGCATCCTGGTCACGGGCCGGGATGGCCAGGTTGGACGAGAGCTGGTCCGGTCGCTGGCCGGGTTGGGAAATGTAATTGCCACAGGTCGCGAGGATCTGGATCTAACGTCGGATGCTTCGATTCGCCGGGTAGTGCGGGATATACGACCGGCGTTGATTGTGAATGCGGCTGCCTACACGGCGGTCGATCGCGCGGAGGTTGAGCCGGATCTTGCGCGGCGGCTCAACGCGGAAGCTGTAGCGGCGCTGGCGGCAGCGGCCAAAGACGTCGGTGCGGCGGTGATCCACTATTCGACAGACTACGTGTTCGATGGCGCCAAAGCGATGCCCTACGTTGAACAGGATGCAACGCATCCGTTGAACGTATACGGGCAGACGAAACTCGCCGGAGAACACGCGCTGGCATCTGCGGGGATTCCGTATCTGGTACTGCGAACAAGCTGGATCTACGGTGCGGAGGGGAAGAATTTCCTCTTGACGATCTTGCGGCTGGCTGCAGAGAAGCCGGAATTGCGGATTGTTGACGATCAGAGGGGCGCGCCGACTTGGTCTCGGGACATCGCCGCAGCGACTGCGTTCATCGCTGATCGCTGGCAAAAGGATGGGTTTGCCGATGCCTACACTGGCGTGTACCACATGACGGCCGCGGGCAGAACGAGTTGGTATAACTTTGCACCCGAGGCGATTCGGCTTCGGTTGTTGTCCGCTCCCGGAGAGAGCTTCGCGCGGCTGGTGCCTATTCTCTCCACCGAGTATCCAACACCTGCGGAGCGGCCGAAAAACTCTCAACTGGATTGCGGGAAATTGGAGCAGATCTTTCATTGTCGGTTACCGGACTGGAAGACATCTCTGGCTATTTTGATAGGCACGCTGGGTGTACGTGCGGGCTAACAGAACGAGCCAAAAGTATGAAGTGGCTGCTATGGCAGCGATGAGTTCATCAATCAGTGCGGCATGAGCGATGAGTTCGAGAACGGCTGGAGGCAATATGGCTTCAAAAATTAATATGGGTGTGATTGGTCTCGGACGGATGGGACGCGTATATGCGTCGAGCCTTGTCCATAGTGTCCCGAATGCACAGCTTGTGGCTGTCGCGGACACACATGCCGGCGTGGCAACGGATTTTGCCAAGGAATTCAATGTGCCGCACTCGTATCAAAATCACAACGATTTATTGGAGAATAGAGAGGTAGATGCCGTAGCAGTAGTGACTTCCACCAGTACACACAAGGAAGTAGTCATAGATTCAGCCAACAAGGGCAAGGCCATCTTCTGTGAGAAGCCAATTGCCAAGTCGGTGGAAGATACCCAGGAGATTCTCGCTGCGGTCAAGAAGGCGGGTGTATTGTTCCAGCCCGGATTCCAGCGGCGCTTTGATGCTGGGTATCTTGCGGCCAAGCAGAAGGTAGAGGATGGAGTGATCGGCACACCCGTCGTCTTTACCTCGACATCACGAGATCCGTTTCGCCCGTCCCTGGAGTTTTGTAATCCCACCGTGAGTGGTGGCCTGATTGCCGATATGGGGATTCACGATTTTGATCTGGCACGTATGTATATGGGAGACGTCAAGAGTGTGTATGCGATTGGTGCTGCGTTGGCCTATCCGGAGATGACGACAATTGGTGATATCGACAACGCAATCATCAATATCACCTTCCAGAGCGGTGCGCTGGGCGCCGTTCATCTAAGCCGGAATGCGGTGTTTGGATATGATATTTGTGCGGAAATCTGGGGCACGAAGGGCTCGCTTCAAATCGGATACTTTCGGCAGACACCCATTCTAATTATGACCAAGGAAGGTATAAGTCACGACGCCGTTCCGTACTTCATGGAGCGATTTGGGGATGCGTATCGTGCGCAGATACAAGACTTTATCAATACCCTGGTGAAGGGCGGGGAGCCAGCAGTTTCTGGCATCGACGCTCTCGAAGCAATCCGTATAAGTCATGCAGCAACACAATCGCTTCACGAGCGGAGAATTGTCGAGCTAGCGGATGAGTAGCTTCATCAGACTTATGGGCATCAAGGCTTCGGTAGAGTGATGGGAGACGACAGCAAATCGCAGGATTGTTGACAGAAGCAAGATGAGACACCGTTCTTGGCCGACATTGATCTCCCGTTTCCCCTATTCAGGAAAGTCTACCGATATATATCCGATCGCGATCGTAGAGTTAATCGGAGGTATGTCCTGTCTCAATCTCACGTTCTGTTTCGATCATGGTGTCGAGGGGCGAAACCTCACGTTGATGGCGAGTCAGAGAAAAGTAAATGAACCCCGCAGATAGTAGGCCTACGAATACCAAAGCAACCAGCCGATTGTTATAAATCATACTTCCCATGCAGATCAGGGCACAGACAAGTGCGAAGGCTGGAAAATAGGGGAATAGCGGGGCTTTAAAAGGTCGCTCGAGCAGCGGATCTGTGCGGCGTAGCCTGAAAAGTGCCAGCATGCTAATGATATACATTAAGATCGCGCCGAAGACGGACATCGTGACAATGTTGGCCGTTAAGGTATGTCCACCAAACGTGATCAGTTTATCGCTATAGATGGCCGCGATTCCGATGATGCCACCGGCAAGGATGGCGCGGTGGGGAGTTTTAAATCTCGGATGTACCTTGGCAAGATACTTCGGTAGATATCCCGCTCTGGCCAAGGCAAAAATCTGTCGGGAATATCCGAGAATAATGCCGTGGAACGATGCCACCAATCCGAACAATCCTAACCAGACCAGCATGTGCATCCACCCGCTGCTTGTGCCACGCAGCACATATCTCATGGCGCGAGGTAGCGGATCGTTAATATTTGCCAACTTCGTCCAATCTCCAGCGGCGCCTGCAAATAACATCACTCCAGATGCCAAAATAACTAAAGTGAGAATTCCCGTCACATATGCAATCGGAATCGAGCGCTTCGGATTTTTTGCCTCCTCGGCGGCCATAGCAACACCCTCGATTGCAAGAAAAAACCAAATCGCAAATGGGATTGCCGCGAAAATACCTGGGACGGAGTGAATGCTGAAATGGTCCGCCCCAGACCACCCACCTTTTACAAAATTTGAGATCTCGAATCCACGTGATACCACTCCCATAAATACGAGCAATTCCAGAATAGCCAGCGAAGTCACAAATAATTCGAAAGTGGCTGCCACCTGGACTCCGACAATATTTAGCGTCATAAAGATCAGATAGGCACCGACGGCGACATGGCGAGGGTCAAGGAATGGAAATTGGACATTAAGGTATGCGCCGATTGCCAGTGAAATCGCCGGCGGAGCAAACACAAATTCCACCAGTGTTGCGAAGCCGGCAAGATACCCCCCCACGGGGCCAAATGCGTGACGCGCATAGGCAAACGGGCCTCCTGCATGGGGAATGGAGGTTGTAAGCTCGGTAAAACTGAAAATGAAAGTTGTGTACATCGCTGCAACAATCACGGATGTAACGACAAATCCAAGAGTTCCAGCGGTGGCCCAACCATAACTCCACCCGAAATATTCGCCTGATATTACCAGGCCAACTGCAATGCCCCATAGCTGCCATGTGCCCAGAGTTTGCTTTAACTCGTGATGTGCAGTACTTCCAGCGTGCTGGCCGATAGTTTCCTTCTCCAAGTGTTACCCCCTCACCTCGTAATCGGCCGTATCTTAAAAAGAGCGATAGGGTCCATACTTATGGACCATCAATCCCCCTGCGCTTTGCCCTCTGGAGCGGCCTTGATGCAGGATGTTTCCCTAACTGCAACGCTCTGCGTACTGTAAAGCCAAGTCTAACGTTTCAAATGTAGCTCACGTGCTATAGCTTCTCGGGACTAAAGTGAGAATGGGCTCGCAAGATGAATAAATGTTATCAGGAATCAGTTGGTCATTGGGGGTGCGTAGGAGTTCCATTGGCGAGCCAAATACAAATGCGAGGAAAGGAATCAACGGTGTCCCATCGAAAAAAATAATCCAGGTCAGTGCACTCGTGCCCGGAGCGATGCTGACGGCAATTCGCCGAAAAGTCTTTGGTAGTCTCTTGCAAACTGGCTCAGATGCCAAAAGCCCCAGGTTGCGGCAATGTCCTGCACAGTGGCGTACTCCGATGCGACGTCACGCAAATCGCGTCTCGCTCCATTGAGGCGGAGAGCACGCAAGTAGGCAACGGGAGTCATCCCGACGACCTCTTGAAAGCAATATTGAAGCATGCGCCTACTAATGTAAAAATTCCTGCATAGATCCGGGACAGTGATGACCTGATTGCGATTCGCGATGATGTAATCGCGGATTTGTGTGACGATTCTATATCGGTTGACATTGAGCGACACGTGCTGGGAAGAGTTATCCC
>JBDTBI010000130.1:0-3414 GCA_039924215.1 Acidobacteriaceae bacterium | reverse complement strand
CTGTTGGAGAAGCCGGTGTAATGATCACTTCGTCGGACGGAAGAGCTTAAGCACATGCCGAATATGAAGCAGATCGCCCGGATGGCAAATGTATCGCTGGGTACTGTTTCGCATGTTCTGAATGACTCCGCCGGGGTCCGCGAGCCCCTGCGTAAGCGCGTAATGGAAGCCGTTGAAGCCCTTGGCTACCAGCCAAGCCAGTTAGCGCGGGGCCTGCGCCGCGACAAGACCGACATGATCGGCATGATTATTCCGGATGTGACCAATCCATTTTTTCCGGCAGTGGTTCGAGGAGCGGAAGATGTCGCCTTTTCGAGCGGCTACCGTCTCATCCTCTGCAACACCGACAACGATCACGCCAAGGAACTGGCCCACTTGAAGGCGCTTCGCACCTATTTGCCAGCCGGGCTGATCGTGATCCCGTCGGACTTCAGCGATCTGACTGTGCAGGCAGAGTCTTACCGGAAAGCCGGGGCAGCCGTGGTGTGCGTGGATCGACTGCCGCGCAATTGGACCGGTGACAGCGTCACTGCCGCCAACGAAAAGGGAGCACATCGCGCAACTCGGTTGCTGATCGAGATGCGGCACCGGCAGATTGCCACGATTACCGGCCCCCTTCACCTGACCAACGTTGAAGATCGCCTGAACGGATTCAGGCGAGCGTTGCGCGAGTCAAAAATCACGATAACTCCGGACTACGTTCAGGAAACCTCTTTCGATAAACAAGGCGGCTATTCAAAGGCCCTGGTGCTGCTGCGGATGCTGCCCCGCCCCACGGCGATTTTCGCGAGCAACGATTTGATTGCGCTGGGAGTGCTGCTTGCAATCCGGGAGTTGGGATTGAAATGCCCCGAGGATGTTTCTGTGGTGGGATTCGACAATCTGGATTTCGGAGAGATGACGAGTCCCTCGTTGTCCTCCGTGCATCAGCCCGGCTATCAACTGGGAACCACGGCTGCCCGCATGCTGCTGGATCGAGTGTCGGGGGACACCGGACCGGCGAAGCATAGTGTCCTGCAAACAGAGCTTAAGATCAGGGAGTCCGTCGCCGCCTTTTCAGAAGCATCCACAAGAAACTCTGAGCGGACATCGAGTCGCGCCAGCGGAGATCGAAAGCCCATAAAGACTGCGAAACGGCAGCAATGATCAGCTTGATTTGATGTCCGCATTTTCAAGCCGAGGCTCTTCGCGAATCCGTTCCCAGGTCTACTCGAAGTAAAATTCACGAATCCGGGGCGTGGCTTTCCGGGAATCAAATTTCCACCCCAATGTGTTTCGCATTTCTAAAACAGGCCAGACCCGATCGGACTCCACCAACCGGATGGAATTCTCAACCTCTACTGCACCGACAATCGACAAGGATACGCCGGGCTGGCAGTTTGCGGTGGGCTCCGGCATTCTGGGTTGGGTCCTCGATGCGTTCGACTTTTTTGTCGTTATTTTTCTGTTCGACACGTTGGCCGCCAATTTCCACGTTGGAAAGGCGGCCATCGTTTATACGCTTACACTCACGCTGGCCATGCGTCCGGTGGGTGCGCTTATTTTCGGAGCGCTGGCCGACCGCTTTGGGCGCAAGCGTCCGCTGATTCTCTGCGTCATTTTCTTTTCCACTGTCACCATCCTCAGCGGGTTCTCGCCCAGCTATCTTTTCTTCCTGGCAATGCGTGGACTTTACGGCATCGGGATGGGCGGCTACTGGGGCGTGGGGGCCTCGTACGCCATGGAAAGCTCGCCCCGTCGCTGGCGCGGCGTGCTTTCGGGACTGATGCAGAGCGGTTACCCCTTCGGCTATCTGCTGGCCGCTGTTGCCATGCAACTGGTGGTGCCGGTGTTCGGCTGGCGATCGATGTTTCTCATCGGATCCAGCTTGACTGTGTTCATCGTGATTTTTACGCTGCTCGCTCCGGAGTCCGAGTCCTGGAAGCTGCACCGCAAACCATCGCTCGGTAAAATCTTCCACGCACTCTTCGAGCACGCCGGTGTCTTCTTTTACCTGTTGCTGGTGATGGCGGCGATGACGTGCCTCTCGCATGGCACTCAGGACCTTTATCCGGACTTCCTGAAGTCCGTTCCCGGAATGCCGGGGCAAAAGATTTTAGGCATGAAGATGCTCTTCGGCATTCCGGTGATCTACAACATTGGCGCCATCGTGGGCGCGCTCTTCTTCGGCCACATCTCGGAAAAAATCGGGCGCAGGCGATCCATCATGCTGGCGCTGGTGGTGTCTTTATTGTCCATTCCAGCGTGGGCTTTCGGCTCGTCCATGCTTGTGCTGGTGCTGGGATCGTACTTTATGCAGACGGGAGTTCAGGGAGCATTCGGCGTGATTCCCGCGCACCTGAATGAACTTTCGCCGGACGCGATACGCAGTCTTTTCCCCGGCTTCGTCTACCAGTTGGGCGTGCTGATCGCATCTCCAGCGGTTTCCTTCGAATACGTGCTGCGCGATCACCTCGGTTATCCCATGGCGCTGATGAGTTTTGAATTGTGCGTAATTGTCGCGCTGCTCTTCATCTTTGGCTTCGGTCCGGAACGCCTCGGGCGCAACTTCCACACTTTGGAAAAAAGTTAAGCTCTACTGGATTCCCTGGATTTTCCTGTCGCTTCCCACAGTCCATTCAGGTAAACGGCTCCCAGGGCGCGATCATAAAGTCCGTAACCGGGATTTCCCGTTTCTCCCCAGATCATGCGTCCGTGGTCGGGACGCACATAGCCTTCAAACCCTGTCTCGTCATAAGCGCGCACGATAGCTGCCATGTCGAGAGAGCCATCGTAGGAATAATGCGCCGTCTCATGAAAATTTCCGCGCCCGTCTACTTTCACGTTCCGCATGTGGGCAAAGTGGATGCGCTTCTCGGCTCCAAATTCCCGGACCATGGCGGCGACATCGTTCTTCACATCCGATCCCAGGGACCCGGAACATAACGTCAAACCGTTGGCCGATGAGTCCACCATATTCAGGATGCGTCGAAGATCGTCGCGATTTTTTACAACGCGTGGCAGCCCGAAGATCGGACGCGGAGGATCATCCGGATGGATGGCCATGTTGATGCCGGCCTTCGCTGCAACGGGAATTACATGCTTGAGAAAGTATTCGAGATTATTCCGGAGCTGTTCCTCTCCCACGGAGCTATATTCACTGAGCAGGCTGCGCAATTCCTCCGGCGAGTAGTGCTTATCCCATCCCGGTAAACCGACCCCTTTGGAAAAATCGATGCGGGAAGCGGCATCCACATCGAAGGCCAGGCAGGTAGAGCCGTCCGGAAGTTTCCGGTCCAGCACGGTGCGCGTCCAGTCGAATACAGGCATGAAGTTGTAGCAGACCACTTTGATCCCTGCGGAAGCGAGATTTTGAAGTGACTGGCAATAGTTGGAGATCAGAGCATCGCGATTTGCCTTGCCTAGTTTTACGTC
>JBDTBI010000129.1:0-7784 GCA_039924215.1 Acidobacteriaceae bacterium | reverse complement strand
GAACACTGCTGGATGGTCGCCAGTTCGTGTCGTCGATCTCCCTATGCCTACGTTCGATCCAATACGAACTCGACTTCCTGCACGCATGCTGCGCAATGAATTTGAATTAAAGGCGCCCGTCCGCCGTGCTATCGCTTACGTCAGTGGAGTTGGAGTTCATGAACTTTCTCTTAACGGCCAAAGAGTCGGCGATGCGGTACTCGCGCCCAACCTGAGCAATTACGATGCACGAGTCTATTACCAGACACATGATGTATCGCAACATCTGCAAGCTGGCCTGAATGCCATCGGCGTTCATTTGGGAAATGGCCGGTATTTTTCGCCCAGGCATTACATTCCAGGCACCAGGACCTTCGGATATCCGAAGTTGCTCCTGCAACTTGAGGTTGAGTTCCAGGATGGCACGCGGCAGACAATCCTTAGCGACGAGACGTGGAAAATAACATCCGACGGCCCGATTCGCCTCAACAATGAATACGATGGCGAAGAATATGATGCCCGCATGGAACTCACGGGGTGGAACCGCCCCAATTTTTCAGATACTTCCTGGAAATCCGTAGAGTTGGTGCCTGCGCCTTCCGGACGGCTCTCCGCGCATGGAAACGAGCCCATACGCATCATTCAAGAACTAAAGCCCGTGAAAATCAGCCAGCCGCGGCCCGGCACCTACGTTTTCGATATGGGCCAAAATATGGTCGGCTGGTGCCAGCTTCACGTCTCAGGCCCCCAGGGAACACGCATACAATTACGTCACTCAGAAACCTTGCGCGACAACGGAATGCTCTATACAGATAACCTGCGCAGCGCACGTGCGACCGATACATACGTGCTCAGCGGCACAGGAAACGAATCCTATCACCCCCGATTCACTTACCATGGGTTCCGATATGTAGAACTCACTGGGTTCCCCGGTACGCCCACACTCTCTACGATCGCGGGACAAGTCGTCCACGACGCACTGGACGAGCACGCAGATTTTACAACCTCCAACGAACTTCTAAATCGCATCCATAAAAATGTTCTATGGGGAACCAAGGGGAACTACCGCAGCATTCCAACTGATTGCCCTCAGCGAGATGAGCGGCAGGGCTGGCTCGGCGACCGCTCCGCCGAAAGCAAGGGCGAGACGTTCCTGTTCAACGTGGGAGCATTCTATGGAAAATGGATTGCCGATATTGAAGATAGCCAAAGTAAAAAGGGGGCAGTAGATGACGTTGCCCCTGACTACTGGAATTTTTATAGTGACAATGTAACCTGGCCGGCGACATTCATACTCGTCGCCGCTGCAATGCACGAGCAATATGGAGATTGCAGGATCATTCAGGACCACTATCCGGCCATGAAACGCTGGATTGATCATATGACCACCTACCTCAAGGATGATCTGATGCCTCGGGATCAGTATGGGGATTGGTGTGTTCCCCCGGAATCTCTCACGCTGATCCGCAGCAGGGACCCCAAGCGACAGACCGCTGCCGAAGTTCTGGGAACCACCTACTTCTTCCATCTATTGGGACTTATGTCTCGTTTTGCGACGATCGCTGGGAGTCCGAACGACAAGAAGGAGTTTGACTCTTTGGCTTCCCGGATGAACGCTGCTTTCAATGCAAAATATTTTCATCCTGACACCAACACATACTCGAATGGCTCCCAAACCTCCAGTATTCTTCCGCTCGCCTTCGGAATGGTTCCGGAATCTCACAAACAAGGCGTCGCAAACGCACTCGCACAGAATATTCGAGAGAAAACAAATTCCCATATCGGTACTGGATTGATTGGGACGCAATGGATGATGCGCACGCTGAGCAGCAATGGTTACTCCGATCTTGCCTACACAATTGCCGCGCAAAAGACCTATCCCAGTTGGGGCTACATGATTAGCAGGGGGGCCACCACCATTTGGGAGCTATGGAATGGAGACACTGCGGATCCCACAATGAATTCTCGAAATCACTTGATGTTGGTGGGAGGTTTGATCACCTGGTTCTACGAGAACCTTGCCGGAATCAGAACAGATCCAGACAGTCCAGGATTCAAACACAGTATCATTCAGCCGACAGTGGTTGGCGACCTGCGATTTGTGCGGGCATCACATGATTCCCCGCATGGAAAAATTACGACGGCGTGGGAGTTTGCTTCGAATCGATTCTCGTTGAATCTGTCCGTCCCGGTAAATACCACTGCCACGGTTTACGTGCCGGCGAAGAATGCGCAAGGTGTCCGGGAGAGTGGACGCAAAGTTAGGCATTCGGCTGGAGTGCGATTCTCACGCATGGAGAAAGGCGCGGCGGTGTATGAAGTCGGTTCTGGCAACTATGCATTTACGTCGTTGTTGTAATTGTTTTTCTTCCAGCCCAAGGCAAGTGCAACAGCGATACGGCAGGATGACGAAGCAATCCAGTTAAAAAGATGATTTGAGGAATTGACCCATGAATCCATATACAGTTCAGGTGTTAAAGGTGGGACAAGCAGACGTGCCCAGACCAGAGGTGTACTGGATGAGTGGGTGGGGCGAATGGGAGACTCTGTATTTCTATATGGTCCTGATCCGAGGCAACGGTATTACGGCGATCATCAACACCGGCCCACCGAACGACTTGACGGATTTGAATGAACGCTGGAGAGAATTTGCGGGGCCGCGATGTGAAATCCAGCGAGAGGAAGCCGAGGCTACCGTAGAAGTTTTGCGACGCGCAGGAGTGGCGCCAGATCAGGTGACGCATGTTCTACTTACACCATTGCAAATCTATGCCACCGCGAACATTCCATTGTTTACCAATGCGAAGATCTGCATGTCGCGTCGAGGGTGGATTGAGGATATTGTAGCGAGGCCATCGTGGCTACACGTACCCAGAAAATATTGTATTTCCGACGAAGTTCTCGAATATTTATTGTTTCAAGGAAACGATCGGCTGGTCCTGTTGGAAGATGAGGATGAGATCTGCCCCGGCATCACAGCTGCATGGGTCGGCACCCATCATCGCAGTTCAATGCTCTTTACAATCCATACGGACATGGGTTCGGTAGGCGTCAGCGATTGCGCCTTCAAGTATGGAAATCTTCAGGGGCATCCATTGGGAATTGGCGAAAGCCTTGCGGAAGGCGCGCTTGCCTATGATCGGATTCGGCGCAAGATCCAGCATTTTATTCCACTCTACGATCCGCAGGTGCTGGAGAAATATCCCGATGGGATCGTCGCGTGATAGCCGAGATCGCAGGCATCATCCCGATTCTTGCCACTCCCTTTAACGACACGGGAGAAGTGGACGTCCAGGACTTTGCCGCCATTGTCGAATCGGCCATCGAGGATGGTGCCCATGCGGTTGCCATGTTCGGCCTTGCCAGCGAGTACTATAAGCTCACGGATGAAGAACGATGCATTCTTACATCCACTTTGATCAGAACCGCACGAGATCGAGTTCCCACGATCGTCTCCATCACGCATCACTCCACTGAAGTCGCCGTACGTGAGGCGATCGAGGCGGAGCAAAGCGGAGCCCATGCAATCATGGTGCTTCCTCCATTTTTTCTGGCCCCTTCCATGGATTCAATTCTGTTCCATGTTGAGGCGATTGCAAAAGCCGTTCACATTCCTGTCATCCTTCAGTATGCGCCGGCTCAGACCGGCATCGACCCAGCTCTCTTGTCTCGCTTGCCTGTCTCAATGGTGAAAGTCGATGCGTCGCCTTCCATTCCCGCTCTTCGAGCTTTACCCTCTACCATTACTACGCTGGTCGGTTACATGGGGCTGGACCTTCCCGATGCTGTCGTAGCCGGCTGCTCAGGGTGCATGCCTACAGCGTCTCTGGTACGTCCATTTGTGAAGATATGGCGCTTACTGCAGTCGAACCCGGAGGACGGACGACACGAGCATCAGCGGCTGATCCCGCTATTGCAGTACATGATGCAGTCCATCGAATTTCTAGTCGCCGCGGAAAAGCACCTGCTCTTGAAGCGAGGTATCATTCGCAGCAGCTATTGTCGCAAGCCGTGCGAGCGTCTGAACAACGATCAGCTGGATAAGCTCTACGAGTATGTTGAAAATGTATGATCGATCCGGCCAAAAAATAGAAAATGGTGGCGACCCTTTTATTGGTTAGGTGGAGAAACGATGCGAATTAAAAATATCCGGACACGAAACATAGGGTTCTCTCGCGCTCCACTTACGCTTAAGCGCAATCTGGTGACCAATACATCGGAGTTTGAAGACTTCGAAACCCGGCAACGCGGCTGGTTCGGACCAGTGATGTGCACACTGGTGGAGGTTGAGACCGAGGATGGTTTGATTGGCGTCGGCACTGCAGGGGCATTCCATGGCGCTGGCAAATCCATGATTGACGATTACTATGCCGATCTCATCGTTGGAGAAGACCCTCGGCGGCATGAGTACCTGTGGCAGAGGATGTATCGGACGACGATTCGATTTGGCCGATCCGGCTCGGCCTTGACCGGCATTTCCGCATTGGATATCGCCTGCTGGGACCTGCATGGAAAAGCGGAAGGCAAACCGGTGTATGACCTGATCGGCGGCCGTACGCAGACTACCGTCCCGTGTTATGTCAGCCGGCTCTATGCGCTGGAGGATCTGGATCAGCTTGCCGAGGAAGCGAAGCATTGGAAAGAACTTGGCTTTATCCGTATGAAACAACGATTTGGTTTTGGACCAAAGGACGGCCCCGTCGGCATGCGGCGCAATGTCGATCTGGTTCGCACGGTTCGAAATGCGGTGGGTGAGGACGTGGAACTGGCGGCCGACGCCTACATGGGCTGGGACGTTGGATACGCAATGGAAATGGCCAAGATGCTGCGTGATTTTCATCTGTCATGGATAGAAGAACCACTGATGCCGCACGACGTTGCAGGATATGTTGAGCTGAAACAGCGTTGTCCGTGGCAGCGCTGGAGCTGCGGCGAACACTCCTATGGAAAGTGGGACTTCAAGGAGCTGATTGACCGCCGCGCCGTGGATATTTTGCAGTTTGATACCAACCGTGTGGGCGGCATCACAGAAGCATTGAAGATTTGCGCCATGGCGGAGGCTGCCGGACTTCCTGTTATTCCGCATTCGAACGAGGCGCATAACACGCACGTAATTTTCAGTCGCGCGCCCCATGTCTGCCCGCTGGTGGAATATTTTCCAAATGTCGAACCGGATACGGGAAACGAGTTATTTTGGAAACTGTTCCGCAGACTGCCGGAAGCGGAGCATGGAACTCTTACATTGAACGCCGCACCGGGACTCGGTATCGCAATTCAAGAAGAGATTGCCACGAGTTTGTGCGTGCGATGAAGCCTCGCTTATAGGGCCATGCATACTGATTTCACGTGGGTGTAGAGTTCCAGAACCTCCTTGCCCATTTCTCTTCCCCAACCAGACTGCTTGTACCCGCCAAACGGCAGCGCCGCATCGAACACGTTGTAGCAATTAATCCACACCGTACCGGCGTGCAATCGAGACGCCACCAGATGAGCTTTGCGGACATCTCGCGTCCAGACCCCGGCAGCCAGTCCAAAGATGGTGTCGTTTGCGTTGGAAAGCACCGTTTCCGGGTCATCAAAGGGAATCGCCGTTACAACCGGTCCGAATATTTCTTCCCTGCAGACTTTCATATTCGGCTGGGTGTCGATCAGAACGGTCGGCTCTACGAAATAACCGGGGCCGTCCACTTTTTTCCCGCCTGTGGCCGCTCGCGCGCCTTCCGCGAAACCAGAATCCAAATATCCACACACTCGGCCCAACTGCTCCTCTGAAACTAACGGCCCCATATCCGTATCCGGATTTAGTCCAGGTCCCACTCTGATCTTCTTTGCTTCTGCAGCAACGCCCTCCACCACCTGGTCAAAGATGGAACGCTCGACGAGCAGACGCGAACCGGCAGTGCAGCACTGACCATGATTGAAGAAGATCGCACGAGCGCTGCCGGCAATCGCCGCATTGATATCCGCGTCGCGGAACACAATATTCGGAGACTTTCCTCCGAGTTCCAGTGACACCTTCTTCAGATTGCCCGATGCGGCCTGCACGATCAGTTTTCCCACGTCGGTCGAACCTGTAAACGCGATCTTGTCGACATTCGGATGGGCTGCCAGTGCCGCCCCTGCTGTTTCCCCGAATCCAGACACAATGTTGACGACACCTTCCGGGAATCCAGCTTCCAATATCAGTTCTCCCAGGCGCAAAGCACTCAGAGGAGTCTGCTCCGCAGGCTTCAGGACCACGGTGCATCCCATGGCCAGCGCGGGACCCAGTTTCCACGCTGCCATCAGCAACGGAAAATTCCACGGGATGATTTGCCCCACCACGCCAATCGGCTCACGCAGTGTGTACGCAAAATGGCCGCCTGTCGAAAGCGGAATCGTCTCGCCGTTGACTTTGGTGGCCCAGCCCGCCATATAACGAAAAAGATCCACTGCGAGTGGGACATCGGCAACGCGCGCGACCGAGAACGGCTTGCCATTGTCCAGGGTCTCGATTTGCGCAAACTCATCGAGATGCTGTTCGAGAAGGTCGGCCAATCGCCAGATCATCTGGCCTCGTTTTGACGGCGTCATGCGAGACCACGGCCCACTATCAAAGGCTCGACGGGCGGCCTTGACGGCGCGATCGATATCTTCCTTCTCTCCTTCGGCAACGTTTGCCAATACTTCTCCGGTTGCCGGATTGTAGGTTGCAAACGTCTTCCCGGAAGCTGCCTCCACCCACCTTCCATCGATGAGCAGCTTCTTTGGGGCCCTCAAAAAGTCGATGACGGATGGATCCATCTGCACCGATGATGTTGTCGCGCTCATACCTTCCTCCTTCAGCCGATGTCGCATTTTGTTGTATATCAAACCAAAATTGCTCGAATGCCGGTCAATTCGCAGAATTCGACCAGCGCGGGATATAGTTCTTCTCCATATCCAAGACACGCATATTCATTTGTCCAATTTTGGAGAAGTGCTTCGATATCACAATGGGCAGTCACAAATCCGTGGGGCCAGAATGGTATGTTGCATTCTTGCAGCCGCCGTTGCAGTTGATCCTTAGGAGGCTCAAAGATGCTGGCGCGTGCCAGGACCATGATGAACTCTCCATTCACACGACCCAGACGCGCCAACACACCCTCGCCGGCTTTACAGACTAGTTTGACGGAAAGACCGCCTGCGCCTCCCTCCGTAGGAATTCCGTGTTCCGCGAATCCAGCGGGCCCTAACTTGCTGGCCAGCGAAGGAGGACAGGCTCCATCTCCAATAATTTTGATCTCGTTCGTTTTCTTGTCAATGTGCTGAAGGTCCCCGTAGTACACGCGCTCTGGGGTGAGCTTCGTCAGCAGAAAGACAGTCAACGCCGTATTCAAATCGCCCAGCGTGGAGGTACCATGGCCATCCTCCAGCATCATGCTTTGTGCAAAGCATGTCGCAGCGTAGTCATCCGCCAGACCGGGAAACGATTGAACGGTGTAGAAGTCGAACTTCTCCCGTTCGACAATCTGCTTCAGCGCCAGGTAAAGGCGAATCGAACGATCATTCACCACATTCTCCGGCGGAGCAGCTCCGAACAGTAGCTTCAGGCGTGGTCCAAGTCCCCTGATTTCTTCCGGCGATATGTGCTCCGCAGTTCGTATAACTTCTGTCGTGTCACGGGAGTCGATATCGATTCCAAACATTCGCATCCATTGCGATGAATCGGCAGCGCCGCAGGTTTGTCCCATGCCGCGACCGCCAAAACTGCCAACCGTGGACATGTTGAGCATGCTCTTCAAATGAGCAGCCTGCGCAAACGCCACAATGCTCGCGATTGTCTC
>JBDTBI010000128.1:0-4103 GCA_039924215.1 Acidobacteriaceae bacterium | reverse complement strand
GCACAATGTTCCTAATAATGTCCTCCGGCCTCAACAAGATTGATGCTTCCAGCAGAGAGTGGGTTTTTCATCTTCTCGTATTTATCCGGGATGGCGCTGTCATGCACCGTCATCGCCACACTCTCTTCCAGCATTGGCGGTTGAGCGCGCGAGTTGAAGCCGTGACTCCACATCACCAGGCCGATAACCGCTATTGTGATCACGCCGGCGAGAGATAGCGCCGCCGAGATGTTAACGATGCGCTGTTTCATTGATTGCCTCCTGTAGGCAGATTCATCAGTGTTGAGTCGTTGCCAACGTCGATCGCGGAGTCGAGGCCGCTCATCAATGCGTAATTTTGAAGCGCAATGGCCGCGCCCCACTCCCGATCCAGTGCCGGCACATAGCTAAGTTGCAGGGTGAACAGCATGCGCTGCGCTATCAAGATGTGCGCACGGCAAGTGAGCAATCCTGCTCAGACTCTATCCGCTATTCCCTTTATGGTCGGGTGACGTGGCTATCCGGTTCCAAGGTCCCGGATAGACCGTAGTCCAATCCAGGCCACACGTTGGTGGTTTTGTTTGATCCGAATACTTCGCTCTCTAAGGAGAAGTCAAATGAGTTGTTGTGAAGACAAGATGGAACCGGTTGGGACAGATTCGTGCTGCACGCCACGCGAGACATCACAGGATGCCGCGCGGATGATGCAAAAGACAGGATGCGGGTGCGCGCCCGTTGTGGAAGACAAAGAGAGCCGTCGCTTGGTGGGGGTCGTGACCGAACGCGACTTGTGTCACCACGTAGCAGCCGAGAACCGGCGGCCGTCGGAAGTCCCGGTTGAAAAGATCATGCGTGCGGCTTCCGCCTGCTGCGGTATGAGTGACTCCCTCGAACAAGCCCGGCACACACTCGACGCCCATCAGGCAACGAGTCTGCCTGTTGTGGACAAGGAGGGCTGTTGCCACGGAACAATCAGCTCCCACCATCTCCGGGAAATGTAAGGCCGACAGACCACAGGCGCGCATGGCGAGGATGTGCGCGCCGCGATTGAGACCAAACACCTGACGGAGACTGTGTATTTCGCTTGGCCATTGGACGATGAGGTCGTCCCGGAACGGTGTGTTGGGCGTTACTACCCAGGAGACGCTTCGTGTTTTGAACTTTCAAACGCCTGCAAGACTCATTAGGGTGGAATCGCGCGTTGTGAGGCCGCAGCGAAGAACCGCGATCGCTCTATTGACCTACGTTGCAACAAGACACGTCCATCGAGTCTTGGTTTGGCGGATTCACGGAATGACAAAACATCTGTTGGTCTTATCCTTCTGTTTGTTCCTGGTCATGATCGGCTTCGGCATCACGGAATTGCTGCGACAGATGAAACACCTGAGCCGATAAATTCGTCTGACCTGTGGGGAAGCTCGGTTAATGATCACGAGTTTTGCCGGGCACTTTCACAGGTTCCGCTCAAGGCAGGCGTTTGCTTAAGATGAGAGCGATACATACAGAACCACAGCGGCTACGTAACACTTGTGTAAGCTGGGTGAGCACTATTGACCGGTACGGCATTCGGTGGACCGATAGTCTTGACCTATTGTCGGAGCCTCGCTGCTTCGGGAAAGCCAACTATGACTGACAAGCGCCTTCGTACTGTCGATTCCCGCGAGTTATTCAGCCGGGTGGCCGACGCGCAAATGACCACCCGAGATTACCTGAACAGGCAGGACATTTTCGCGCAAGGCGATAAGGCCGATGCGATGTTCTACATTCAGAATGGCAACGTAAAGCTGACGGTCGCATCCAAGACAGGAAAGAAAGCCGTGATCGCCGTGCTGCGACCCGGCGACTTTTTTGGTGAAGGCTGCATGGCCAGGCAATCGCTGCGAACCTCTACAGCGACGGCCATTGAGCCCTCCACCATTGCGCGAATGAAACGAGCGACGATCGTCTGCGGCATTCAGAAGGATCCCGCATTTGCGAAGCTCTTCATCTCCTGCCTGCTTGGGCGAATCGATCGAATCGAAGTGGAGTTCGTGGACCAGATCTTCAGTTCCAGCGAAAAGCGATTAGCCAGAGTCCTATTACTGCTGGCGAGCTCTGCACAGCACTCAAAGCCGGAGCCAGCCATCCTGAAAGTGAGCCAGGAGACGCTTGCGGAAATGGTCGGCACCACACGGTCCAGGGTGAGTCATTTCATGAACCGCTTTCGTGAGATGGGGCTGATCGACTATAACGGTAGCCTGCAAGTGCATAAGGAGCTGCTGACCTTTCACCTCCACGAGTAAAGAGGTATGCAGGGTCCATCTATGCTCTCTCTATCCGTTTTTGAAGACTTTCGGTCTCATGGGCCACGTCACGGCCGCCCACCTGGAATTCGCGGTCGAAGAAGAGCCAATGCAGTTGCGCAGCACGCGATTGTAACGTCGCTGGAACGGTCTCCAACAGGGCGGATTTATGCACATACTGGTCATGAACAGCGGATCCTCATCCATCAAATTTTCGATGTTCGACTCGGATCCCGAGAAAGACCCATCTGAGCCAAGCTGTCTTTTCGACGGGCAGGTGAGCAACATCGGGGAGCCAGACGCCTCGCTTGAACTTCACGGTGCGGATGAAGCGAACCCGGGGTACCATCGATCCGGAGTGAAGGCGGCGACGCCGGAAGAAGCGGCGCGGTTGGTTCTGGACACAGTGAGCGAGGCGAGGATGCCTGCGGTTCAGGCAGTCGGATATCGGGTTGTGCATCCCGGGGCGAAGTTGCACGGCCATCAGAGGATCACGACTGAGGTGCTGAAGGATCTTGAGGAGGCAGTCGCATTCGCTCCGCTCCATGATCCGGCGGCAATCGCCGTCATCCACAAGGGGATGGAGCGTTTTCCGGACGCCGCCCACTATGCCTGCTTCGACACGGAGTTTCACCGGACGATGCCGGTAGAGGCGAGTACCTATCCCCTGGCGCTGACGTATCGCGAACAAGGCGTTCGGCGTTACGGATTTCATGGGTTGAGCTACGAGTCGATTGTGCGTCAGATGCGGATCCAGGCGCGTACTGAAGGCACCGGATTTCCGCAGCGCATGGCGATTGCGCACCTCGGAAGCGGGTGCAGCGTTACGGCCCTGCGCGATGGCTGCTCCGTGGACACGACCATGGGCCTGACGCCCACCGGAGGCGTCGTGATGGAAACGCGGCCAGGTGATCTCGACCCCGGACTGATCCTGTACCTCCTGCGTCAGCAGGATGGTGAACGAGACCAAACAATTTCGGCGGTCGAGACGATCTTGAATCATGGCTCTGGGATGGTGGCACTGGCAGGAATGGACGGCGATATAAAGGCCGTGCGACAGGCAGCGGCCAAAGGTGATGGGCAAGCTCTCCTGGCACTGAAGATCTTCACGCGTAGCGTGACAAAAGCGATCGGGGGGTTCTGCTGGCTTTTGGGAGGCCTCGACGCGATTGTCTTCACGGGAGGGGTTGGAGAGCACGACGTGGCGGCGCGCGCCGAGATCCTGGCTGGCCTTCAGGATCTAGGGATCTCCGTCAGCTCTCCATTGAACGAGTCAAAGACAAGTGGCGTCCGCCGGATCAGCTCGCCCGAATCGAAGACGGCGGTCTTCGTCGTTCCTGCTCAGGAAGATCTCATGATCGCCATTCATGTGGATCGTATGGCTCGATCGGAAGAGTAATTCAGAATCATCACTCTCGAAATCAGCTAACCGTGGCAGTCTAAAATCCTTTCAGGAGCTAACGACCATGCAATCAAGAATGCGGCGAATCCAATGAGTGAGAGAGCACATCCACACCACGAGAAGGGACCGCATGTCAGGACCGGTCAAAATCATCTCCCCTACTGGAAGCGCGCACATCGGGATTGGCGCTTTTGGGTTGCCGTCTTCTTTATCGGGGCCGCGCTGTTCGTCTATATAACGAGTGTCGACCTGTCATTAGTCCCTAGCAAGCATCCGCACTCGGTTCCCGTCAGTCAATAGCCAGGTAGGTTACTTCAGCCGCATGGCGCGGCGAATCTATTGGAGATCGCCATACCGAACGTTCAAGGGGTAGATAGCAAATGAAGAAGCTGATTGTTTTTGACCTGGACGGCACGCTCGCGAAGAGTAAATCGTCACTT
>JBDTBI010000127.1:0-5714 GCA_039924215.1 Acidobacteriaceae bacterium | reverse complement strand
CTTAGATTTTTTGTTGGATAGAAGCTGAAAGCGGCCATGTCTCCCAAACTGCCCGCCGGGCGATGCTTCCATTTCGCTCCGAAGGCTTGGGCCGCATCCTCGATGAGAATCGCGTCGAATTCATGCTTCAGATGGGTAAATGCATCCCAGTCCGCGCATTGCCCGTATAAATCGACCGGCAGGATGGCACGCACTTGAATGGCCTTTGGCCGGTTTTGGAGCGCCGCCGCGACCCGTGCAGGGTCCAGATTGTAGGTTCGGGGGTCGATATCGGCTAACAAGGGCTGGGCGCCCACTCGCAGGATCGAGCTAACCGTCGAGAAAAAACTGAAAGGCGTCGTCATCACTGCATCGCCTGGGCCGATTTCGGCAGTTGCCATTGCCAGCCATAGCGCGTCCGTTCCCGAGGCGCATCCTACGCCATAAGCGACTCCACAGAGAGACGCGACCGCGGCTTCAAATTGATGGACCTCCTCGCCCAGGATGAAGTGCTGGGTGTCGCAGACATGCTCAAGAGCAGCCATAATCTCAGTCCGGATTTGCTGGTACTGGCGGGAAAAATCCAGCATCGGCACCCGTATTCCGAGCGCTGAGGCGGTGGAGGAGACAGGATGAGGGTCGCGTGGCACATTTCATGCTAGCACTCGCCCCGGCCAATCCCCGCCTGGGGGGGAAGTGGAACGTTTCTACTGTTCCTTGCCGATATCGTCGCCCGGATTCAGTGCCCGGATTCAGTGAAAGTACAGAGCTTTCCAGTCCCGTAAAACGCTAGTCCTCATCCTTGCATCTAAATTGCAGTCGCAATTTTGCGTGATAGTGTGGCGATATTGTGCAATTTCATAGACAATACTGGCACGGTGCAGTGGCGCCCCGCTGGGGCTGAACGAACCGGTGTAGCTGTAGAACTTGCAGTTGGGCATCTGTTCGCCCGCTTTGCTCAGCATGCTTTGAACAACTAGTTGGCACGGCAAGGAGAGTAAAAATGGAGAGCAAGACAGCACAAAATATCCAGGACACTTTTTTGAATACAGTCCGTAAAGATAAATCCCAGATCACCGTGTATCTGGTAAGCGGTGTGAAATTGACGGGACGCATACGGTCTTTTGATAAATATTCTGTTCTGCTGGAAAACAATAATCAGGAGCAACTCATCTTCAAGCATGCCATTTCCACGGTCGTCAGCGGCAAGCCAGTTTTGATCACGGAACACAGGCATGGTCCGGTCGGTGCATCGGCGCCCGGAGCACCTGCTACCGGGACACAGGGTGCCGGCCCCAGTCCCGTTTCCGCCGGTGCGGGAGTGAGTCATGTCGCGACCATGACTCCATCGACGTCCCCGGCTTCGTGAAGCCAGGGCAAGGTGATCGGACGATACACCGGGCGGATCGCAGAATCGAATCGTTTGGATTGCAGCCGGCACAAGGGAAGAATCCCGGAACGGACCGGAGAGAACGCACTCTTATCGTGGCCTGCGAATTTACCGGGAAAAAATATCGCCAGCCTCTTACTGCGTCCGCGCGCCTGGCGAAAGGCGCACACCGTGCCGCACAGGAGCGAGACCCGTTTTTCGAACCGGAACCTGAGATGATTGCATCGCCCTCGCCGGAACGCGTCCCGGATGCAGAGACTTCTCCATCTCAGCTATCGCCCGAAGCGGCTGAGTGTCGCGAGTTGGCCGTAAGTGCGGGGGCGAACGTCCTCGATGTCATACTGCAGCGGCGCGATCATCCTGACCCCGCCACACTGGTTGGAAAAGGCAAGCTGGAGGAAATTGGCGCCCGCGCCGGGGCCAGTCGGGCCGATCTGATTATTTTTGAGCAGGACCTGTCGCCCTCTCAGCTGCGCGAACTTGAACACGTACTTCCTTGTCGCGTGATCGACCGTACGCAACTTATCCTGGATATCTTTGCTTCCCATGCTCGTACTCGCGAAGGCCAGCTTCAGGTGGAACTGGCTCAGTTGGAATACATGCTTCCTCGTTTGGCTGGCCGCGGTCGCTCCATGTCGCAGTTGGGAGGTGGAATCGGCACCAGAGGACCAGGAGAGACACAAATGGAAACGGATCGCCGGAAAATCAGCCGTAAGATCCAGATCATTCGCGCTCGCCTTGAAGGCGTGCGCAACATTCGCCGCCAACAGCGCCAGCGACGAACTTCAGTGCCTGTACCAACGGTCGCTCTGGTCGGTTATACCAATGCCGGCAAAAGCACGCTGTTCAACGCTCTCACGCAGGCTGGAGTGCTGGAGTCATCGCGCTTGTTTGCCACCCTCGATCCCAAGCTGCACCTGCTGACGCTGCCATCACGGCGGCGGATCCTGCTTTCCGATACCGTGGGGTTTATCCGCGCACTGCCGCCATCTTTGGTCAAGGCGTTCCGCGCCACGCTCGAAGAGGTACAAACCGCTGAGGTATTGATTCACGTGATGGACGCGTCCAGTCCGTCGTTGGATGTCCATCGCGCGGAGGTAGAAAAGATTCTGCGCGGATTAGAGGTTGAGAAAAAGCCTCGCATCGAAGTGATGAATAAAATTGACCTATTGCCCGAATACGAAAAGACGAAGAAGGATGGAGTGATTGCTATTTCCGCCAGCACCAAAACAGGCCTGGATACATTGCTGGTCGCATTGGATGCTGCGTTGGATTCCGATCCGTTGGAGGAGCGAGACATGATTGTCCCGCAGGGTGAAGGCGCTGTGCTTGCCGCCCTCGATGCTGGTGCAATCCTCCTGGCAAGAACCTTCCATGGCGAACAGGTGCATCTTCGCGTGCGGGGACCTGCTTCTCTACTTGGGAAATATCGCAGGTTCTGGCGGAGCTGAAGTCGAACTCAAGTTTCCGAATGAGGAGATTTGAGCAGACCGGATGCCCGAATGTTGGACTACTATTCTAGGCACCCGGTTTGCCGGACCTGGGATTAGGTCCGAGGCTGTTATTTCCAGTCTAGGCCGACCCAGAGAGAAGTCAACCGATACTTCGCAGTTTTTTTCACCGCTTGTTGAAGATGTTCGGATTGAGTCGCTGGAGAGGTATTTTCTGCGTTGACACTTCCTGCCAGGAGTCGCCTGGGGCGGAAAATCTCGTGCAGGAAAACACATGCAATTGACAAGAAAAATGAACGAAGGAATCGGAACGAAATTCTTTCGAATGAAGAGTATGGGGCTTCAGGGCAAGGGACGGGTTTTCCTCCCGTCCGGTTTGACAGTCGAGGAATCCGTTTGTTAGCATCTGAGGTTCAGGCAGCCAGTTAACAGAGAGTTATCGATCCTATCCCCGCATCGTCGTATCTATAGGCGAATCTGAAACCAACTTGCAGATGAGTGACCTTATACAACAACTTGGCGGACTTGTGCTCGGCTCAATGCCGACCATTCTGCTGTTTTTGGTGACGCTGACAGCCTATCGCCTTTTAGTCCATACTCCGTTAACGAAAGTTCTGCGCGAACGCTATGCGAAAACGCAAGGAGCGATCGAACATGCAGAGGCTGCAGTTGCTGCTGCGGAGAAGAAGACGGCAGAGTACGAAGAGCGGTTGCGAGCCGCACGTGCTGAGGTTTTCCATGAGATCCACAATCGTTTGGAAAAAATTCATCTGGAATCGGAATTAGCCCTCGCCCAGGCGCGCGCGGCGGCCCAGGAGAAAACGGCGACTGCCCGAATCGCAATTGAAGGGAACATGGAGGCCGCCAGGCTGGAATTGGATGGGGTGATTGGGGAGCTTTCCACGGAAATTCTGAAGCGCATACTGCCTGCCAGCATTCCTCCCTCCCACGAGCAGGCCGGATGAAATATCTTTCTGGAAAATTAGTTGTGCACAGGAAGTATTCTTCCTGGCTCAGCATGTTTGAGGTTGCTTTCTGTGGACTGCTTCTCTTGTCTCTTGCGGCTCCGTGCGCTCGCGCAATCGTTACGGATTCGGCGGTGCAAACCGTTGCCCTGGCACAAAATTCCGAATCAATCACGCAAACGAAGCAGCACGCGGAGCGTCAGGAGGAGATCAAGCAGAGCAAAATTGACAACCCCGAAGCCGAGGACGGGGAAAACGTCTACCGACATTCCGCCATGGTGCATACGCTGGCACGGACATTTGGTCTTTCCGTCGAAACAACGTCTCGCATCTTTGAAACGATCAATTTTCTGATTTTGCTGGCGGTGATTCTTTGGTTTCTCGCGCGGAGTTTACCCAGAACGCTGCGCAGCCGGACGGAGCGCATCCAGAATCAACTCCAGCAGGCTCGCACAGCCAGCGAGGAAGCTAAACGGCGTATGGCTGCTGTGGAAGAACGGCTGGCACGTCTGGACAGCGAAATCCATGCCATCCGGCTACAGGCCCAGCAGGAAGCTCAGGAAAAAGAGAAGCAACTGCGTGCTGTGCTGGAGCAGGAGAAGCAATCGATTCTCGACTCGTCCGTAAAGGAAATTGCTGCCGCCAGCAACAAAGCGCAGAACCAATTGAAGCGGCTGACCGCGGAGTTGGCGATTGAACGTGCCCAGCATAAGATTGCTGTTACGCCGGATGCGGATCGATCACTGGTCGAAAGCTTTCTGACCGATCTGGATCGGCAACGCAAGAATGGCGAGGTGAACTAATGGACGCTTTTGCGCTGCAATACGCGAACGCCCTTGCCGATGTCATATTGGCCGATAAGTTGGACGTCGAAGAGGTCCGGCAGCAGCTCGACGATTTTTTGGCAACATGGCTTGGGAGTCAACAGCTTCAGGAGGTTTTCACGAATCCCTCCATTAAATTAAATGTGAAACTTAAAGTTTTAGATGCGATATCTCCACGTGTGGGTATGGTCAAACAGGTGCGGAACTTCATCGCCCTTTTGTTGCAGAATGACCGGATTCATGCATTGGAATCGGTCCTCGCCCACTACCGGGATCAGATCAATCTTCGCTCCCGTATCAGCGAAGCGGAAATTGCCAGCGTTCGCGAGCTGAATGCCGAGGAAAGAGCAAAGATTGAAGCAAAAGCAGCGGCATTGGCAGGGCTGAAGATCCACGCAACATACCGGCAGGATGCTTCTCTGTTGGGCGGCGTGGTTTTGCGCATTGGCGATACCGTTTATGATGGCTCCGTTCGCGGCAGGCTGGAAGAGCTGAGCGAGAAAATGATGGCAGACTGACCAACCAATCCAGAACCTTAAAGTGAAAGCAGCATGGCGCAGATTAAAGCAGACGAAATTTCGCAGTTACTTCGAGAGCAAATAGAAAACTTCGAATCGCGTGTTCGTGTCGATGAAGTTGGGACGATTATTTCCCTGGGCGATGGAATCGCGCGGATCCATGGCCTGGACAAAGCAATGGCAGGAGAGATGCTGGAATTTCCTCATGGCGTCTACGGTCTGGCCATGAACCTGGATGAAGACCAGGTCGGCGCGGTGTTGTTGGGCGACTATACGGAGCTCAGCGAAGGCAATCAGGTCAAGCGCACAGGCAAGATCATGAGCGTGCCAGTCGGCGACGCGATGATTGGCCGCGTGGTGAATGCGCTCGGCCAGCCCATCGACGACAAAGGTCCAATCGCGACCGATCAGTCGCTGCCGGTCGAGCGGTTGGCTCCGGGAGTCATCGAACGCCAACCGGTGCGGGAGCCGATGCTGACGGGAATCAAAGCCATCGACGCCATGATTCCGATTGGACGCGGCCAGCGCGAACTCATCATCGGAGATCGCCAGACCGGAAAAACGGCTGTGGTGCTGGACGCCATCAT
>JBDTBI010000126.1:0-4550 GCA_039924215.1 Acidobacteriaceae bacterium | reverse complement strand
GTGTTGAGAAGCTCGTCACTTGCAAGGCATCTGTCGCCAGCCGCTCGCGCACCAGCAGTTTGCATACCCGCTGGGCCAGTTCTTCCTGCGCGGCGGGAATCATGCTGGAGGGAATCTCTTCCAATCCGATTTCAAGCAAAAATACAGGCATTCGTCTCGTTTCCTAAACGTGTTGGTCTCGGGTAATTATGCGGTTGCAGGCTGCAGTTGCTGGTCCGCGTAGGCTTTTGCCACCGACACGGCCAGCCCGCGAATCCGTGCGATCACGCCGACCCGCTCCGTCACCGAGATCGCCCCGCGCGCATCCAGCAAATTAAACAAATGCGAACATTTCAGGCACAAGTCAAAAGCGGCCAATAGCGGCAACCGGCTGCGCGTTTCGGCATCGGCGTCTTCCGGCAATGCGCGCGCCTCCTCGATCAGGGCCTTGCATTCTTCCTCATACAGATTGAAGTGTTGCCATAGCTTCTCCACATTCGCTTTTTCAAAGTTGTACACGGAGAACTGCACTTCTTCGGCGAACCGTACTTCACCGTAGGTGACGTCTCGACCGCTGTTCGGCTCACGCGCCCACACAATGTCGTAGATCGAATCGACATCCTGCAAAAATGCGGCGATCCTCTCCAGTCCATACGTAATCTCGCCGGCAATCGGATCAAGATCCATGCCGCCGCATTGCTGGAAATACGTGAACTGCGTAATCTCCAGGCCATCCAGCATCACCTGCCAGCCAATGCCCCACGCGCCCAGCGTCGGCGACTCCCAATTGTCCTCTTCAAACTTCACGTCGTGTTGATGCAGATCGATGCCAATCGCTTCCAGCGATTCCAGATACAGCGCCTGAATATTTTCCGGCGGCGGTTTCAGAATCACCTGCAATTGCGTGTGCTTGAAAAGTCGATTGGGATTTTGCCCATAGCGGCCATCCGCCGGCCTCCGCGAAGGCTGCGCGTACGCCACGCGGAACGGCTTCGGTCCCAGCACGCGCAGAAACGTCTCCGGCGACATGGTGCCCGCACCCACTTCCACGTCGTAGGCCTGTTGCAGAATGCAGCCTCGGCTGGCCCAGAACTGCTGTAACTGAAAGAAAAGTTCCTGGAACGTCAGGGGGCGTGTTGGTGCAACGGAGGACTTCGGCGCCACAGGATAGAACTCCAATCAAAAAAATACAGATGCTTTGATGCTGATTGTATCGAATATACAGGCACAGCCCGTCGCGTCTCGAACTCAGACGAGTCCATTACGCCATCATCCACCCATGTGGGCAAATGCCGCCGCGGAGTTCAGTCGCCGCTCCAGGTGGCGTTCCAGCGTGCGCACCAGAAACCGGCGCAGGTCCTGCCCGGACTGCCGCGTCCAGGGCTCCTCCGCCATGGAACGAATCGGATCCCGCAACATCCGTTGCGCCAGCACCAGGGAATTGCGGCTGATCATGCTGCTGTTTGGTTTCTTGTGGCGCGTACAATTCAGCCCATCCGTCAATCCATGGTAATAGGCAGCTTCGTCCGCAAATCGCTCGCCGCAGTCCGTGCATCGATCTGTCTCCGGCAGCCAGCCGGTTAACCGCGTGATCCATAACGAAAAATATGTCAGCGGCATCCAGCAGTGGTCCACCCGGCTTTGCTCCAGCACGGCCAATGTCAGGCGAAAGATGGCATCCTGCGGATCATGGTCCGGCAGTACGTTCTCCAGCACCTCTGCGTAATAGGCCAGGGTGGCAGCGCGAAGATAATCGACAGGATGCGCCAGCGGCGACGCAATTGCCTCAAACTGGTCCATACGAACCAGTTCCTGGCGAGGCCGTTCCGCATACGCCGCGTACACATACGTCATCGGTTCCAGGGCCCCACCAAAGCGCTTTCTTGATTTCATGGCTGCTTTGGCCACGCCTCTCACTTTGCCCAAATCCCGTGTCAGCAAAGAAACCAGCAGATCCGATTCCCGCATCGGCCAGGTTCGCAGTACGATCGCCTCGGATTGATGCAGCGTCATGGCGTGAAAGTGAGTTGCATTCGAGATAGAAAAGTCAGCCTGGAAGCCGGCGCACAATGAAAAGCGCGCAGCCCTGGAGCTGCGCGCTTTTCCGAAATAAAATCGCGACTAACGACCGAAGTGATCGGCGTTGATCTGTTCGTAATTTTTCCATTTTTCCGGAACATCGTCCGCGGCAAAAATGGCCGACACCGGACAAACCGGTACGCAGGCACCGCAGTCAATGCACTCCACTGGATCGATGTAAAGCTGAGTCGCCTCCGCAAAATCACCTTCATCCTTTTTGGGGTGGATGCAATCTACCGGGCACGCATCGACGCAGGCGGTGTCTTTTGTGCCGATGCAGGGTTCTGCAATTACGTAAGCCATGGGTTAAAGACTCTCCTCAAGGGACTAACAAGACAACTAAATTGTACAGCACTGTACCAAAACCTTTTACACCTGACAAAAAACGAAGGTCGTGCATGGAAACTACCGGCCATCATTTTGTCGTCGCGGCAATATCCCCGCTTCGCAGCGCGGCGAACTCACGCGGCGATGGAATCGGCGCCAGATTGCGTCCGGCAAACATATCGCAGAATAAATCCATCAGCGGCGCCTGGATTTTTCCGTTGGTGGCCAGCACTTCCGCGCTGATCAAATGGAATGGACTGCCGTCGATGTACGTGACCGTCCCTCCCGCTTCCCGTACCAGCAAAACTCCCGCCGCCGTGTCCCAGGAATTCAGCTTGAACTCCCAATATCCATCGAGACGCCCGCAGGCCGTATACGCCAGGTCCAGCGCCGCCGAGCCGGCCCGGCGTACTCCATGCGAACGCAGGCTCACCTCGTGATAAAAATGCACGTTTGGGGATGTATGCCGCTTGCGGCTCGGGAAACCGGTCGCGATCAGCGATTCTGCCAGCGTCCGGGTCGCGGAAACATGGATGGCCTTGCCATTCAGAAATGCGCCCCGTCCCTTTTCCGCCAGAAACATTTCATCCAGCAACGGATCGTAGACCACCGCTGCAATCAGTTCGCCATCCTCATCTACCGGCGTGCCGGGCGGGCGATGCTCCAGCCCCATGGACACACAGAACGTCGGAAAGCCATGCGCAAAATTTGTGGTCCCGTCCAGCGGATCGATGTACCAGCGATACTCGCGTTCCATTCCTGCGCGCGTTCCCTCCTCGCCCACAATCCCGTAGTCCGGCCACTGCGTGCGAAGCCGCTCCACCAGCAGCTTTTCGCTCTCGCGATCGGCCACCGTGACCAGGTCGACTTCCCCTTTGTATTCGGTCTCTACCCCGCGCCGATAATGCAGGCGCAACAGTGCACCGGCAGCACGCGCCATCTCGGACGCCGGACCGGCGTGGGGAAAGTCAGGGGTACCAGCACTCATATCGGGGACTCCTCAGTCGGATGCTTGTCTTTCCGTGACGTGGGCCGTCGGCCTTGTTCCGTAATCGTCAGGATCTGACGCTTGTAGATAAAAAGATTCGGCATGTCCTCCCGCGTCAGGCGGATCATGCGGTCATCGAAATACTCAATCCACCCATGCAGCGACTCGCCATCCCGCAGTTGAATCACAACCGGAGTCTGCCTGTCGCTCAGCGTTCGCAGGTAGATTGCCTCCTGCCCCGTCTCCGTCTGAGGCTGATGCGATTTTTGCTTGCGCCGGCCGCTGCCAGGGATGCTCATCCCGGCAGTATATCGCCTCAATGCGCGGCCTGTGCGGTATAACCGGTGCGATACACCAGGTGGTACACCCGATTCAGGGTTGGCTTAGCCATCCGCACCTGTATGTGCCGAAACCATTCATGCCGGAATCCTTTCCCACCCCCGCCGACCCCATCTCCGCCGATCCCACCTGGGCCGACCCCGCCCGCGTCGAAGCCGGATAGTATCCCAGCAAATATTCCGAACGCAGGGCAAGCGAGAGATGCGCCATCGCATCCTGCAGTTGTCCTGCGGCGTCGGCGTAAAAAAACTGGCCGCCAGTATCCTGGGAGAGCTGAATCAGCGCATGTTCCCCGCCCAGATCGCGGCCCGCGCTGGCGTCAATGGGAACCAGGATGATGCTTTCCAGACTCGCCTGCGCTCGCAACGCTGCCGTCCGAGCCTGCTCGTAGTCCGTCCCCGCCATGCTGTTCGAACCATCGCTGATCACGACAATTACTTTGCGGCCCGGAAGCGGGTCAAGGTCCTTCGCGGCGCGCGCAATCGCCGCATAGAGCGCCGTCGGTCCGTCTCCAACCAGAGCCCGCAACCCCCGGTCAATCCGGTGCAAGCTGCCGGTAAAGGGAACGACCTCCGTCACATCGCCGGCGAATCCGATCAGTTCCATCCGGTCTCCCCGGTCTCCGGGGCGCAAGAGTGAATGCGCAAAATCGTAGGCCGCCTGCCTGGCGACCGGCAAGTCTCGGCGCACGCTCACACTGGTGTCGATGGCTAAAACAATTGAAAGTGGCTGCGTCGGATTGGCCTGAAACAGTCGGATCGATTCCGGACGGCCGTCCTCGCTCAGCACGAAATCGTCTCGAACCAGTCCGGCAACCGGTCGGCCCTTGCCATCGGTT
>JBDTBI010000125.1:0-4097 GCA_039924215.1 Acidobacteriaceae bacterium | reverse complement strand
ACGCACAAGCAGGGCGAAGTGCTGCGGCGGGGCGGACTGAATGTCCAGCCAGACGAAAGCCCAATGACCGTTGTCGGAAATCTTGGCGTCCCGCACGGAAATTCCCGCCACGCTGCTGGTAATGTGCGCACCGGTCAGATTTATTCCATGGAGCAGCAGCATTGGATCGGGAAAATTGCTCCACCAATTAGGCGGCTGCACTTGCTGCACCACGGGCACGCCTGCCTTCTTTACAGGTTGCCGCGCCTTGGCACGCGTGCGGGCAGCAAGGCAAAAACCTGCGCAGAACCATACCAGCACCAACAGAAATAAAACACGCAAATGGCGGGAGGTGACCTTGGTTTTCATCAGTGGCTTTCCCTCCCCGGAGGGATCGAGTCTTGACTCTTAAGGATCTCACCTGTGGATGTTGCAGGAGGAGATCAGCCGAGAATAACCTCACAGTGTAACTCTGGATCCGGGAAGAACTCCGGTTCTGGATTGGCCAACTCCTGCTCCATGCGGAAAAACGGGCAAAAGCGATTCACTGCTTTCTGCTATTTCATCGCCGTGCCCTGTGCCTGCAACGCTTCCGACAAAGCCTGATGCAAACGTTCCAAAAACGCTGGATCCAGCTTTGCATCTACATCGGGCGTCGGCTGGCCCCGATGCTCCGATCTCTTTGTCAGATAGAAAACGTCGATCGCCATCTCGCCTTCGGTATCAATCAACGCGACGGAAATATCGCACTTCTCCTTGGCCATCACCAGGCTCAGGCTGCGCAGTAGGCCGGGCTGGTCCTGCGCGATCACCTGCAGAATGGTGCTGTGGCTCGAAGATTGATTGTCGATAGAAAACCGAGTTTCCACGCGTAACTTATTATTCTGAACGCGTGAGGTATGGGCGCGGGCAGCCAGCAGTTGCTGCACGGCGACCGTACCGCTGGCGACATCGGTCAGGCTTTTCTGGAATCGCTCGATCTCGGCGGGATTCAAGGACAACGTGTTGTAGCGATCGAGAAAGCGGAAGGTGTCGATCACAACCCCAGCCGCGTTTGAGAACGCATCTGCTTTGATAATGTCCATTCCCCACGCCGTCAATGCCCCGGCAACATCGGCAAACAGGAAGGACCGGTCGTGCGTGATCAGGGTACATTCCCGCCACCCCTCGGCCTGCGTCAGCACAAGATTGGACGTGGACGCTTCCATCTGCCGGGAGGCCTGCCAGTGCATCAGGATCTCCGGCGCTGTGCGCGTACGCAGGTACCGTTGCGGCAGACCGGCAAGAAAGAAATGGATGTCTTCGGCATCCCTGGGCGACTGCGCAATCACACCCTGAATCGCTGCCGTGTCGGCGTCCGCCTCAATGCGATCTTCATCCACATTGCGATCCAGATAATTGGATGTCGCGATATAAAGCCGCCATAAGTTTTCCGCCTTCCATGGCGTCAGCGCCTCCGGATTGACGGAACGGATATCGGCATAGGTCAACAACGCCAGAAGCCGCAAATCGTTGGAAGTGCCGACGAGCTCCGCGAACGCCCGGACGGTTTCCGTATCGAAAATATCCTTCCGCAACGCCTGAGACATGGCCAGGTGCTGCCGGATCAGCCGCAAGACAGTTTCGCGCTGGGCCGGAGCCAATTGCCATCGCTCACAAACTGCAGCAGCAATCTCCACGCTATGTTCCGCATGATTGCCATCGGCGCGGGCTTTTCCGGTGTCGTGCAGGATCGCGGCCAGATAGAGCAATTCAGGCTCCTCCACTTCGCGCAAAATCGACGAGAAACCCACCTCCCATTCGCCCGCTGGCTGCGCCAGTGCGTGCAGATTTTCAAGGATCAGAAAGGTGTGCTCGTCCACGGTATAGCGGTGATAAGCGTCTCGAACGACTAGGGCATCCACCCCATGAAACTCCGGAAGGATCAGTTCCAGAATTCCCAGCGCATGCATCGCGCGCAGGCAATGTGCGACTTCCGATCCAAGGAGAATCGGCCGTAGTCGTTCCCACAGCACCACTCCTGTAGGCAGCCGATCCGCCAGCACCGCCAACGATTCACTCAGGTGGCCCTCCGCCTCGCGGGTCAGTTGCAGGTGCTGCTTCGCAAGAATCTGAAACAGCGTCAGCACGCGATCCGGATCCGCGTATTCCTCGACGGTCTTTAGAGAAATCCTGCCGCCTTCCACCGGGCAGCCTTCGAGCACGGTCCGGCCGCGCCATTGGCGAATTTGATCGATCCAGGAAAGACGGTCGCCCGGGACCTCATCCAGCATTTGCCGTGTAAGCCAGTCGATGGATCGGGCATGACGAAAACATTGCCGCATCCAGTGTGCGGTGTCTGTCGGGCGTTGTTCCATCGCCTCAGGATGGCTCCGGGGCAGCCCAATGCGCCGTTCCGCCGCCTCGTCCTGCGCTTGCCAATACAGCATGTTGTCATCCCGTTGGCTACGGTAGTGTAGAAAGGTGCGCACAGTAATCAGGAATTGGTGGGCCCGTGCGGACGCATCCTGCCGTTCCACCAGCAACTCATTTTCATAACGGCTGGCTGAAAATTGCGCAGCTTCCGGCAACACCTGCCCCAACCACACGCAGGTCTGAAAGTCGCGCAGCCCGCCCAGGCCTTCTTTCACGTTGGGTTCCAGATGAAAAAGCGTCTGTTGGAATTTCACGTGCCGGGCGGCTGCCAAACGCGCAATGGCAGCCAGCAGTTGGAACCGCCGACGTTCGATCAGACGGGGAACAAGCTCCTTATCGAGTTCTTGGAACAGGGGCAAATCTCCAGCGATGAATCTGCGGTCGAGCAGCGAAAGTGTAAACTCCGGATTCTCTTCGCTGAACCGTGCACACTCTTCCATCGCGCGCGTGGTGGCGCTGACACGTACACCAATGTCCCATAAATCCTGACACAGGCGTCGTATCGCTGCCTTTTGGCTGCCCTCCACTGCGGCGTCGCGCGCAAGAAATAAAAGATCAATGTCGGAATAAGGAAAGAGTTGCCGCCTGCCATACCCGCCAATGGCTGCCAGAGCGAACCCCTGCGGCCCATGATCCTCCCTGGCAATATGCTCCCGCCAGAGGCGTCCAATGAGATCGTCTACCAGTTCAGCACGGCGCCTGATAAGAGCAGCGCCATCCTGCAATGCTGCAAAGGAATCTCGCATCTGGTTCGACATGTGTTGGTATTCCAGACGCAGCGTCGTCATCAGGGATGCATCCGCTATCGGCATGTCGGGCTCCTTCGCAAAGAGGATGTCGTTTGAAATGTCTGGCTTTTGAGAGTCTGTCCTGGTCCTCGCTTCGGTTCTATCCGCCGATGCTTTTGCTCTGTGTTTCTCGCGCATGCCGGAGGAATTCGCCTACAGAGCGTTCTCGCCACGTTCGTCGTTGCGAATGCGGATGACTTCGTCAATATGAGAAATGAAAACCTTGCCGTCACCGATCTTGCCCGTGCGCGCGGCGGTCAGAATCGCCTGCACGGTGCGTTCCGCCATAGCATCCGTCACAATGATTTCCAGTTTGATCTTGGGTAGCACATCCACGGAGTATTCCCGGCCGCGATAAAACTCGGTGTGACCCTTCTGGCGTCCATGCCCCCGCGCCTCCAGGATCGTGATGCCTTCCACCCCGATTTCAGTCAGAGCGTCCTTCACTGCGTCCAGCTTCGATGGCTGAATGATGGCTTCAATCTTCTGCATATCTAGCTTCCTCGCTTTTCTAAGAAAAAGTAAGGACTCTCTTCGGGTCCGCACTCATCCGCCAAGATATCAGACTTTAGGACGCGCCAATTTCCCAATCGTAGCCTTCTTCGCCGTGCTGGGTCAGGTCGAGTCCCTCATGCTCATCCGCTGGACTCACTCGCAGCCCGATCAGCATGTCCACCAACTTCAGCAGTATCAGCGTTCCTACAATCGAAAGGGTCCATGCGATTGCCACACCAACCAGTTGATGCGGCACCTGCATCCAGTTACCGTCAAGCCAGCCAACCGGTAGCGCATGCCCGTGCGCGTCCTTAAAGATCGGATTGATGGCCTGTACGGCAAAAACCCCGGTGAGAATCGCACCAAGAGTTCCCCCCGCGCCATGGATTCCAAAAGCATCTAGAGAGTCGTCATAACCGA
>JBDTBI010000124.1:0-17285 GCA_039924215.1 Acidobacteriaceae bacterium | reverse complement strand
GATCCGCTCCATTTGCGGAATGGAAAAATTGGAAACGCCGATATGGCGGACCTTCCCTTCTTCCTTGAATTTGGCCAGCGTCTCCCAGCCTTCTTCTATGTCCTGCTCCGGCTTCGGCCAATGGATCTGGTAGAGATCGATGGTATCCACTTGGAGGCGGCGCAAGCTGGCTTCCAGTTCCCTGCGGAGCGAATGCCGCTTGAGGCTTTGGCGGATGCTATACCCTTTGCCAAGCAACTTTTTGCGCCAGACCATGGAGCATTTTGTAAAAATGAAAGGCTTATTCTGACGACCCTGTAATGCGCGCGCGATGACTTCTTCCGAATGCCCCAGGCCGTAAACGGGCGCCGTGTCGATCCAGTTGATGCCCACGTCGAGCGCACGATGGATCGCAGCGATGGAATCCTTGTCGTCCTGCGCCCCCCAGGCGTACTCGTAGCCACTACCCCCGATGGCCCAGGCACCAAAGCCAACCGCAGTTAGATCCAAGTCAGAATTGCCGAGGCACCGTGTTGTCAAAGGAGATGGTTCCACGTCTTGCATACCTTTTTGGATGCGTTGCTGCCGGAAAAGGTACGGTGATGCCGCCAGCTCAAATGCATCGAGCCTGCTTTTGAAAGGCAGGCTCGAATCCAATACCGTCCAATACCGATGGAAGGGTTCAACTACAAAATTAGCCAGCCTTTTCCAGCAAGGTGACAGACAGATCGCGTTTCGCCACCATGTCCGCCGTGATCTCGATGTCCTTCACCTTCTTGTGGCTGGGAAGGTGATACATCAGGTCGAGCATCAATTCCTCAAGGATCATGCGCAGGCCGCGAGCCCCCACCTTGCGATGCAAGGCTTCCCGGGCAATGGCTCCCACCGCTTCCGGAGTGAAGGTTAGCCGCACACTCTCATACTCAAACATGCGCTGATACTGCTTCATGATTGCATTCCTCGGCTTCACCAGAATTTCCACCAACGCCGCTTCATCCAATTCATCCAGAATCCCGATGACAGGAAGGCGGCCAACAAATTCCGGAATCAAGCCGAATTTGATCAAATCCTGGGGCTCGGTCTGGCGCAACAATTCTGTATCGCGCAAGGACGGAATCGCCGTACCCGGCTGGAGATCGCGGTCGGCAATGGCCTTGAAGCCGAGAGCCTTTTTGCCAGCTCGACGGCCGATTATGCGTTCCAATCCGACAAAAGCTCCGCCGCAGATGAAGAGAATGTTGGTGGTATCAACGGGGGTGAATTCCTGGTGAGGATGCTTGCGGCCACCCTGAGGTGGAACGTTGGCAACTGTGCCTTCCAGGATCTTCAGCAATGCCTGCTGCACGCCTTCACCGGAAACATCGCGGGTGATGGAGGGGTTCTCATCCTTGCGTCCGATCTTGTCGATTTCATCAATATAGATGATGCCGGTCTGGGCGCGGGCAACATCGCCGTCCGCGGCCTGCAATAACTTGAGGATGATATTTTCGACATCTTCGCCGACATAGCCGGCCTCCGTGAGCGTGGTCGCGTCGACGATGGCAAACGGCACATCCAGGGTGCGGGCCAGGGTCTGCGCCATGAGCGTCTTGCCGCTGCCCGTCGGTCCGATGAGGAGAATGTTGGACTTGGTCAGCTCCACATCATTAGTGCGGGCGCGGTTCATCTGGATGCGCTTGTAGTGGTTGTAGACGGCGACGGCCAGCTTCTTTTTCGTATTCTCCTGCCCGATGACATAGTCATCCATGAAAGCCTTGACTTCCTGCGGCTTGGGCAGATGTGCAGGCGCCGTTGTCGGGCGCGCTTCGTTCTTGTCGTCTTCCAGAATGGAGTTGCAAACAGCAACGCATTCATCGCAGATATAAGCCCGGGGATAATCGCTGGGCGAAGAAATCAGCTTGGCTACTGCGTCCTGCGATTTATGGCAGAACGAACAACGGAGTACATCGTCGGAACCCACGCGTGTCTTCATGTTTGCGTCTCCTACTGCTACCCGTTTCGGCCCAGTTTCAGAACCGACTCGAGTTTACGTTCTTGGCCTGTCAATAATTTCATCGATGATGCCATACTCTTTCGCCTGCGGAGCATTCATAATAAAGTCGCGCTCCACATCGCGTTCAATCCGTTCAATCGCCTGACCCGTATGTTGCGACATCAAACGATTGGTAATTTCACGAATGCGAAGAATCTCGCGCGCGTGAATGTCAATATCTGTCGCCTGTCCCGACAGCCCGCCCATGGACGGCTGATGGATCAGGACGCGTGAATTCGGCAATGCAAACCGCTTCCCTTTGGTGCCGGACATGAGCAAAAACGCTCCCATGCTGGCCGCCTGGCCGATGCAATAGGTCACCACATCATTCTTGATGAACTGCATGGTGTCATAAATTGCCAATCCGGCTGAAATGGAACCGCCGGGAGAATTAATGTACAGCTGCAGATCCTTGTCCGGATCTTCACCGGAAAGGAACAACATTTGCGCGATGATGAGATTCGCAATCTGATCGTCAATCGGCGTGCCGAGAAAAATGATGTTGTCGCGCAGCAGCCGAGAATAAATATCGTAGGCGCGTTCGCCCCGGCTCGTCTGCTCCACTACCATTGGAACTAAACCCATACCTGTTTCCTTCATGCCTTTCGCGGTTGTACGCCGTGTGCAAAGAACGTCAGACAAAAATCTTAAAAAACGTTACGCAGCCAACTTGTTAAAGAGCTGATCCGCCGTTTTCTCTCTACGTAGTTGTTCTCGGATTCTAGTCAGGCCACCATCCTCAGTCAAACGCTTCCGCAGTGCTTCCAGCGGTTCACGTGCCTGATACGCCAATAGCTGGAGTTGTACTTCAAATTCTTCTTCCGTAACTTCCACATTTTCCACGGCTGCGATGCGATCCAGAATTAAAGGTCCTCGCAGCTCATTCAATGCTTGGTCCCGCTGGGCGGCACGCAAGCGCGGAAAGTCGAGATTGCGCATTTGATCGGTGGACATTCCCTGCGCCGCCAGCGCGCGCAATCCTCGATCAAGACGAGCATCGATCTGCTGTTGCAGCAGAGATTCCGGAACGGGAAACTGAAAGCGTTCGACGAATGCGCCTACCATTTTGTCTTTGGCTTCCGACTCAAGACGACGGCGCTTGTCGTTCGCCATGTGCTCCCGCAATTTTTCTTTGAACGCGTCGATCGTTTCGTACTCGCCTAACTGTTTTGCAAATGCATCATCCAACTCGGGCAGAATTTTTTTGCGAATTCCCTTCACTTCCACGTCATACGCAACCGTTTTTCCAGCCAGCCGCTTCTCGGTAAAGTCTTCCGGATAGCTCACCTCAAACTGCATCTGCTGGCCAGTTTTGGCGCCGCGCAACGCACTGGTAAATGCTTCCACCGTGTTCGTCCCACCGATTTCAACGGTGGCATCGTCACCTTCAATGGGTCGGGCGGTCTCGCCTTCGGCTTCCGCGCTGTCCTCGCTGTGTACCAACCCGGTAAAGCGAATCTGTGCAAAGTCTCCATCGGCCAGGGGACGATCTTCTTCGACCGGCTCCATGGTTGAGTGGGATTCGCGGGCCTGATTCAGCTCGGCTTCAAACTCCGCGTCCTCAAGGTCGGTCTGCGGGCGATCCGCCTTCACCTGGTCGTATCCGGCGATATCGATGTCGAGGAGAACTTCAAAAGCCGCCTGAAACCGCATCGGTTCGCCATCCGCCAGATGCAGACTGGTTACCTGAGGTTGCGAAACCGGCTGAATCCCCTGTTTCTCAATTGCGGTGCGAAACTGCACCGGAAGAATCTCTTCCAGCACGTCCTGGCGGATCGAATCCGCGAATTTTTTGCGAATGACGGTTTCCGGTACTTTGCCGGCCCGAAACCCGGGAATTCGTGCCGAGCGACGATACCGTTTGACCACTGAGGCAAACATGCGGCTCACTTCTTCCGCCGGCACTTCCACATCGACCTGGCGGGTACATTCCGGGTTGAAAGTAGGGCCGTCGTCGTGAGCATGATCATGGGCATGATCGTGGCCCTCGTGGTCGTGACCGGCGTGGTCATGATCGTGATGTTCCGCATCCTCAAGCGCTGCATTCTGGCCTGATTCCTCTGCGTGAGTCTGTTCCTGAATAGGCTCCTGCGCGCCTGACTCATTGGGCTGCTGGGTGTCGTCCCCGGAGTGGGGGGTGGTAGCGGATTCTGTGGGACTCAAGGGTATGCCTTCCAAAGATGAACTTGTCGCATGTCCGGGCCATAGCGAAGAGGCCTAGCGTGGTTTCAACAGCCAGAAGCCTGCGCGCCCACAAGCGGCTGGATATACGAACTTCTATTCTCCATGGTAGGTTGTAACGAAAAGCGGGTCAAACGGATACGCGGCTTTATAAGTCGCGTGTTGACACCAGGAACACCTTGAGATAATGCAGTCCCGAGTCCCCCAAATCGCACATCCCCCTACTGGAAGTTTGGATGGGGTGCTTGCTGAACCAAATCATTGGCGGGCTGAAACAATTGCAACTGGGTCTTCCAGGTAACGGATTCTCCAGGCGCCAAGGTAACCATGCCGGTATCGACTCCGTGCCACTCACTGCCGAAAGGATCGTTCAAGTTGAACTGCGGCTCGACAGCGACAAACGACTTATTGACCGGAGAATATACTTGGATCGCGTGAATGTCTGGTGACATGGCTGTAATCCGCATGCCGTAATTGGCTCCCAGGTCCCGAATCTCCGACACCGTGTATCCCAGGGGATTGCGGGTCAAATGGATAAATGAGTCATCTGTCAAGACATCCGGCGGTGGGCCGCCTTCCAGCGTGGTGAAATCGTACTCCGTTCCCAATACCGGCAGCAGTTTGCCCGTGGGAAAAACGTCGTCATAATTATTGACTTCCACCCGCATGGTGCCTGGGATGTGCAGCCGCGCATTGGCGCGGGACCCGCTGGGCAATTCAAAATAAGGGTGCCAGCCAACGCCCACCGGCTCCGGCTGATGCCCGGTATTGGTAGCCGCCAGGGTGAGGGTTACCGTATCCCGCTCAAGCGCGATCGTCATCTTGACATCATTGTCGGAAAACCAGTGGCCGTTGGCTGGGAGATGGTACACCGCCGTGGCCATGGCAGAGTCCCGGTCTGACTTTACCGACAGGTCCTCGGCTTTCGACGCCAGCATGTCCCCGTGCATGGCGACCCAAGGCGCACCGGGCAATTTGCCCTGCCAATTGGCCACGACGGGCACGCTGCGGCCATGCCAGACAGCCGTCACCAAGTGCTGGCCCGTCTTTTTGTCCATCGTCACGTGGCCCACGATGCGATTGGCGAACGGGAACAGAAATGCGCCCCCCATGCTGAAGCTGCCGTTGCCATCCTGGTCGTCTGGACCGCCGTTAAGGATTTTGGCCGCGGCAGCGAGGGTAGGCGATGCCAGCAAGTTGACTTCACCCCTTCCAGGAAGATAGGCCGAGATCTGAAAGACATTCATGCCGCGTCCTGGCAAAAGGGTCACGCTCAGAAATTCCGGCGCGGCTCCTACGCCGCTCTGCAGGCGGCGCAATTCGATTGCTTTCTGCCCACCGACCTCAGGCAATATTGCTGAGGAGGTCGCCGTAGGAGACGGTGGGGGCGCAGGCGGGTGCGACTTGCAGCCAAGATTCCATCCAGCCGCAGCCAGAGACAGCAGCGTAACCCAAGCCGCCCGCTTCAGGCCATTTCTTTGAAAACCACCTTGTTGCAAAACTTTTGATCCTCTTTCATTCACGATGTTCCGCGATCTGCCCAGCAACAGGTATCTTACCGCTTCCTGATAGAAATCCTGAGCGACTGCCGCCTCTATGACAACCGGGACACGAAAATTCAAGTTCCCTGAAACGAACGCTTTGTTCCCTGTAAGTGGGATGCGGACCGTACAATTTTTGATGTGACCCGTATACGTTCCTCAGCAGTTCCCCGGAAAGGCAAGGATGCAGTGCATAGTAAGGAAGCCCATCCCAAGGGAAAGGGCGTTCCCAGCAGCGATGTAGCGCCAGACCCGGCGCAGGCCGATGCCAGTGCTGCGTTTGCGGAGCTTACCGGCCGTATTGTCGCCTGTGAACTGTGCCCGCGCTTGCGGAGCTACTGTGCGGAAGTTGCCCGCACCAAGCGACGAGCCTATGCCGATTCGGAATATTGGGGCAAGCCTGTCCCTTCCTTTGGCGATGAACATGCGCGCGTGCTGGCTCTTGGTCTGGCTCCGGGAGCACACGGGTCGAACCGTACAGGCCGCCCCTTCACCGGGGATGGCTCGGGAAATTTCTTATTTCCAGTGCTCCACGCCACCGGGTTCGCTTCGCAACCGATCGCCACTTCCCGCGACGATGGGATGCAATTGCGGGATCTGTGGATCAGCTCTGTGGTTCGTTGCGCGCCTCTCGGAAACAAACCGCTACCGCAGGAGATACGGAACTGCGCTCCATTTCTGGATGAGGAAATCGCATTGCTGCGCCATCTCCGCGTCGTCGTTTGTCTGGGAAAAATTGGCTTCGATGGTTACGTGACGCATTTGCTGCGAGCAGGCAAAATCGCAAGCCGCAAAGAATTAGTCTTCCAGCATGGAGCCGAGTATGCCGTCCCGCACGGCCTGTATCTTCTGGCGACATACCATCCGTCGCAGCAGAATACCAACACTGGACTGCTGACAAAGGAAATGTTCCAGCGCATCTTTGAACGCGCACGAACATTGGCTGAGCTTCCGTCATCCGCGGCGAAGCGACGATAACGATCCAGTCCCTATGGGATTCGGAACGCACTATATAGCAGCGCGCTCATACCAGCCTTGGTCAAGTACCAAAGGCCCACAGAAAAGATCGCGAATCGATTCCGTCCCAGACTGACACCTTCAGGAAAACCGGTCTAGCTGAGCTGCCCGATGGGCGAACCGTTTCGCTGCTTCCAGAGGCCACCGGTGAAGTCCGGGAATTTGACCGGCATGCTGCCGTGCGCAACGGACTGGAGGCTTAATGGCCAGGGGACAGACCAGGCGGCTGCGTCGTATACGTCCATATCCGGGGGCATTCCATTCCGCATGCAGTGGAGTAAGCGAGCACACTCGATATAGTCCATGCCACCATGGCCGCCTAACTTCTTCGCGACCTCTCCCTCTTTTTTCCACAATACATTTTCATATTTCTCCTTAAAGGGATCGATACTGGCCCACTCATCGTTTCCGTTGGGTCCGTCTAAATAAATCCTGGGCGGATAATCTTCAAACACACCTTTTGTGCCCCCGATGATGTTGTATCGACTGTATGGGTGCGCGTTCGAGGTATCGTGCTTCAAGGTGATGGTGCGGCCCTTCGCAGTCTTGATCAGCGAAGTATTCATATCTCCGTTGATATAGCGCTCTGCATACTTTGGATCGCCCGCCGGGACGTGGGCGCGGCGATAGGCATCCAATCCCCTGGCTGGAGTGCTCATGGATACCATGTATTCGAACCGGTCTCCGCGATTGATCCCCATGTAATTGGCCACGGGCCCAAGACCGTGCGTTGGATATAGATTGCCGTTGTACCTGGTGTGAAATGCGCGGCGCCAGAGACCCTCGCTCTCATTGGAAAACATCAGTTCCCGCAGATCATGAACGTAGCCCCCCTCGGCATACAGCAGATCTCCAAATAGACCTGCGTTGACCATGTTGAGGACCAGAGTTCCGTTATAGCCGTAGCAGCAGTTTTCAAGCATGACACAGTGGCGGCGAGTTTCTTCGGAGGTATGGACGAGCTTCCAGCAATCCTCAATTGTCAATGCCGCGGGAACCTCCGTTGCAGCATGTTTTCCGGCTTGCATGGCCGCAACCGCCATGGGAACGTGCCAGTTCCACGGAGTAGCGATTACAACGAAATCAATATCGTGCCGGGAAACCATGGACTCATAGGCATGATCTCCATTTGTGTATAAGGCTGGAGCTTTTTGACCGTTTTTCTGAACGAGCGATCGCCCGCTCTCGGCTTTTTCCGGGACAATATCGCATAACGCGCCGACCTGGCCGCCGGCAGCCAGAAACTGCGTCAGCAAGGTGGTGCCGCGACCTCCAATACCGATGAAGCCTATGCGAGGGTTCATTGCCGCGTAAGGGACGTCGATCATGGTTTGTAAATGGCTGCCAACGTGGCTTGCAGCCGAAGCTGAGCTGGAATCCTGCAATGCGAGGGCGGCTGTACTCATTGCACCCAATTGAATAAAATTTCTCCGAGACCAACTGGACGGAAGCTCTCCATCGATTTTGCTCATGTAACCTCCTGCACGATTTCTGTATGAGTCTACCTAGTATTCACTCTTTATCTACTATCTTTTTGGGAAAGCGCAAGCGAAATACAGGTTTGGAAAGTGCAGCCCTAAAATACAAGTACCAGATCGCAAAGGAGCCAGCACGGAATGGATATCGCAACCATTGACCAGGAATACGGCCAACTGCAAAACACATCCCAGCAGGTGTATCAGAAGCTGAAAAACCTGGCCGCGAAGCTGCAGACCGAAGCCGGAAATGGAAATCAGCAGGCGCGCGAATGGATGCTGGACCTGAAGGAAATTGCGCTGGCCATCCAATCGCAACAACAGCAGACGACGAACCTGCTGCAGGCCATCCACGGTTCTGTGGCGAACCAGAACCAGGCCTACAACCCCGGCTATCCCGCGCCCGGACAGGTCACTGCTCCCAATACGCCACAGGCCGGCTTTTTCCAGGGAAATGCTTCCCGGTCGGGCCAGCAGGGTGGCGGGTTGGGAGGGTTTCTACAATCAGGTTTTGGACGCGCCGTGGAGATGGGCCTGGGATTTGGCCTGGGCGACGATCTGATCAACAAATTGTTCTAGAGAAATTGTTCTAGAGAGATTTCTTCCAAAGATTGTTGCCGCTCGGGAGAAAAGCGTCGCCACCAGACGAGCCTCAATGCCCATCCCTTTTGGTCAGGCGACATTGGTTCCAGGGTTGATCTGCCTGTACCAGCACACTTCCACCAACCGCAATGCGCAACCGCAGTGCGCTCGCCGCTGCGGGGCTGAACTGCAGAATCAAATCTTCAGGGGAAACCACGGGGGATGGATTTTTTTATGCTCGCCGAACCAACTGGCGGACGCGGCCACCTTGTTCCGAAATGCCGTCCAGAACGCCCTCCAACCGACCCAACAGTTCATGGCCGTCCTGTAGGTAATTGGGAACACGCTGCCAGAGACCCTTCATCGCTTCAGGATCCTCCGCGAGAATGGCCGCCGCTCCCAAACCTGAAGCTGTCAAGGCAGCTTTCTTTCGTCCAGTAAGCAACAACGCCGCTCCGGCAACTAACGACCCGGCCGCCAGCGCCCGCAACCATGTGATTTCCTGTTCCATAGTGGGTTACTCCTTATCGCAAACTCTAACAGATTATAGATGCGTTCCGCTGCCATTTTCGTTGCGGAAAACTGGTACAAATTCTGCATTCCAAGGCAAAATCCATTTTGGGAACGTGCCTTCGCGAACGAGATCCATATGCGCAAAACCGTGCACATGACTGCAAGTTTTACAATTCATGAGGGTTGGGCGATGACGTGGAATGATACTGCCCTTTTCGCAATGCCCGCCACGCTCGCCACGCATAGACTGCCAGGTTCGCGGCACATACAGCAAGGCCGCATACGATCAGCAGACGGACGGACACGTTTGGGTACACGATCAAGCCGACATAATGGAGCAGGAAGCTGCCGCGATACGGAGCGAGCCCGGCTCGGACTTGGAAGAAACCCTCCGCCATAGTCAACGGACAGGGCCAAGGGCCGGTCTCGACGACGATTCCCCACACGAGGGATGCAAGATGGAAGGCGGTCAGCCAACGGCGGCCCGACGTCCAAAAAGCCCCGAAGATGACCCATAGAATCCAGGCCAGATGCAGCACCAGGATCAGGATGACGAGGGTGTCGTCGAATTGTGGCGACTCGAATTGTGGCAATCGGACCGCCTCACTTCTTGCTACCATTTTGAGTCTTGCGCAAATCCTGTCGCCAGGCAAGCAGGATTGATACGCGCGTTTGACAGCTTCAGATCCGGCTGGACCGACAGGTTCTTTGCCGGGCAGGAGCGGCCCCTGTTACGCTCAGACGTTGGAAAGTTTCGCACAGGGAGCGTCTCATATGAAAAGAAAAAGTCTTGCCGTACTCTCGGTTGTTCTCGCCGGTGCCGTGCTGTTGACGACGCCCCGGATGCACGCACAGGACAATACGTCCGCAGCATACGACCAAACCGTTACCCCAGCCCAACTGGTCGATCAATTGTTAAGCAAGGTGGAAGGGGAAATGGTTCCGCTGGTGGAAGCCATGCCGGCCGACAAGTTCAACTTTGCCCCTACGAACAAAGATTTCCCGAATGGAAATTTCCAGGGCGTGCGGACGTTTGCGGAGCAGGTGCAGCACGTGACCAGCACGAACTACCGCTTGTTTAGCGCTGCAGCCTCCATGAAACCCACGAATATGCCGGATGTAAAGACTCTGAAGACCAAGGAGCAGCTGGTTCAGGCACTCAAGGATTCATTCGCCTTCGCGCACAGCGCCATCGCCACGCTGGACAATGACAATGCGATGGAAACAGTGAAGCCGGTGGAGGGGATCCGTACCCGCGCGGGAATCATGCTGTTCGCCATCGTTCACATGAATGACCACTTTGGCCAGATGGTGGAGTATCTGCGTATGAATGGCCTTGTCCCGCCCGAAAGCCGCCCCACGGGGAAATAGCGCAGAAAGCGATCAACTGCATTGGGTGCCTGCGCCGTGAACCTATTGAGGGTCCGGCGCAGACGCTCCATTGCACGCCACCCACCCCATTATCCCGGGTGCGAATCCAATCTCATAGGTTCCAGCGGCGAAGCTCTTCGCTCGCGCATTCCATTCTGCAGACGATCGATTCAATTCCAATTACAAATTCGAATTTTCCACAGCTGCTTGCGTACCCTTCGCATCCATTGGGTCAACCATCCTTTTCTGCTTGGCATCTTAACGTAGCAGGGATGAGAAATACGGTTGAAGCGAGCCCTGTACGCTGTGCAGTCAAAGTCGCAATCTTGTGGGCGACTTTCCCCCAGTTGAATGAGCATCAGAATCGAAGGAGTATCCGAATCATGGTCAACTATTGTGCGAATCCGAATTGCCACAAAGAACTGCATTACCTGCGCGAAGGGAAAATCTTTTTATTCTCCGGCAAACTATCCAACGGCAAATCCAATGCCTTTAGCTTGGAGCATTTCTGGCTTTGCGGGGATTGCGCGAAGGGCTGGACACTGACAATGAACGGGGAGCATGGCGTCCAACTACTGGAGAAAAAACGCCGTCGTTTCCGGGCGAAGCTTTTCCCGGTATCGACTCCCGCCTAGCCAGCGCCCCGTTTCAGCGATCGGCTAGCAGAAAGAATGATTCATTCCGTCTTGCCTATTCATTCCGTCTTACCCATGGGTGCGGTTTCCTTTTTATGACAGGAGCCGCACTCCCCCGTTGCATCCTGATCGGGAGATTTGCTATATAACCCGGCGAGCGAGTAGATACGAACTTTCACTAAATCTTCCAGCATCTTCAGGCCGTCCTTCAGGTAGCTGATCCGGGACCGATCGTCATGTCCCCAGGTAACCGGCACTTCCTTGATGCGCATTCCCAGTCGCAAGGCAATATAAAGGATCTCCGGATCAAACCCCCAGCGTTCGATTCGTTGACGGGAGAAAATCGTGCGCGCGACATCTTTTCGAAATGCCTTGAATCCACACTGGGTATCGGCCAGCGGCAGGTGCATGATGAGCCGGGTGAGCCAGTTGAAGCAGCGCCCAAAGAACCGGCGGTAGATGGGCTGGCGAAGCGTCTGGCGGGAGCGATCCAGCCAGCGGGAACCAATGGCGATATCAGCACCATCCGCGATGGCGGCAAATAATAGCTCGGCCTCTTCAATCGGCGCGGATAAATCGGCATCGGTAAACATGGCAATCGCTCCGCGCGCCTGTAACATGCCGTTCCGCACAGAGTAGCCTTTACCGCGATTGCCCGGATTTTCAATCAGGCGGAGATTTGGATACCGGCTTGCCCAGGTAGACACGATTGCTGCCGTCTGGTCTCGGGAGCCGTCGTTGACGACCAGCACTTCGGCTACCCAGTTGCGCGTCCGGACACATTCCATGACACGCTCCAGGGTCGCGCCGATGCGCGCCTGTTCGTTAAATGCCGGAATTACGATGCTATATTGCGGCTCAACCATGTAGCCTTTCAGTCACGCCGGGACCGGCAAAAGTTCAAAAACAAGAAAAGGCCGCCGCATCCCTGACGCGATGAAAAGGCTGCCACATTCTGCCGTAATTATGGGGGAACACGCGCGTTTCTGCAATCTTGCAAGAGCCAATCCGGCGAATAACGGTCGGCTGCCGACCTGCAATCTAAGCCCCAGAGGACTGAATGCTATACACTCGCCGGTATGGATGTGCGGACCGAAACGAAGCAGGGACGTTCCTTCTGGTTCTGGCTCAGCCTGGCAGGTGGGCTGTTTCTGCTGTTTGTCGTGCTGTTGTGGACGGCGGCGTGGTATGTGCTTCGATCGTCGAGTTCCTCCGGGTCGGCCTTCAGCGGGCTTGGATCTGGAAGAATTGCGGTCGTCGACCTGAAAGGTGTCATTCTGTCGGCAGACAAAACCGACGAGCAGCTGGAAAAATTCGCCAAAGACGACTCTGTGAAAGCGATCATCCTGCGCGTCGATTCTCCCGGAGGGGGCGCGGCTGCCTCGCAGGAGATTTATCACGAAGTGTTGCGTATTCGGCAGCAACACAAGAAACGAATTGTGGCTTCCATTGGAAGTATGGGAGCCAGCGGTGCCTACTACGTTGCCTCGGCCACCGATCGCATCTACGCCAACCAGGCCAGCATCGTCGGCAGCGTCGGCGTGATCATGGAGTGGGTGAATTACGGCGATCTGATGAAATGGGCCAAGTTGAGAAATGTAATCCTGAAGGCGGGTGCGCTGAAGGATGCCGGTTCGCCCACGCGCCCGATGACGCCCGAGGAACGGGTCTATTTTCAGGGGTTGATCGACAATATGCACATGCAGTTTATCCAAGACGTTGCGACGGGCCGGCGACTTCCGGTAGAAACCGTACAAAAGCTGGCGACGGGACAGGTATGGACCGGACAGCAGGCGCTGGGGCTGCATCTGATTGACCAGACAGGCGGTTTCCGCGTGGCATTGCTTGATACAGCCCGCGCTGTGGGTATCAAGGGCGAACCGGAGATCGTACGCCCCAAAGTACCGCGTCAAGGATTGCTTGATCTGGTTCTGGGAGCCAACTCCAAGCTGGCATTCCCGAATCCGGACGAGTTGCAATCTCTGTTGGAAAAGAGCCCGGGATTCTATTTTTTATGGCAATAAGATGGTTGGGTAGCGATGCGCTGTCTGCAGTAAGCATCCTATACTGTTACTGTTACAGTGAAAGGGCCTGTTTATGACAAAAGCCGATCTGGTAGTGGACGTAATGCGACTGGGAGATCTGACGCGCAGCGACGCGGAGACAATCATCGAAACGATCTTTGATTCCGTCGTGGCGGCCCTGCGCTCCGGCGATAAGATTGAGATTCGAGGGTTCGGCAGCTTCCGAACACGGCAGCGTAACGCCCGTGTTGGCCGCAACCCAAAGACGGGTGCGCGCGTCGAAGTGCCGTCAAAACGCGTACCATTTTTCAAACCCAGCAAAGATCTGCGCGATCTTGTCAATCTCCACGGCAGCGGCGAAGACAAGCCTGCGCCTGCCGAGTCAGCCGCGGACGGTTCTGCTTCTTAAGCAGGAAGGCTCAGGGAATCAGAAGTATCTTCGATATTCCGCCCGCTTCCGCCATTGCCTGAGCCTCGCGAACCTCTGACAACTTCATTTTCTTCGCGATGGGAATTGAAAACTCACCGCGCGTCGAGCCTGCAACCGCCGTATCATTTTTCATGCCCGTCGCAGTCCTCACCATCGAACTGAAGATCGAGTATGCGCATTCGCTCAAGGACCGCCGACAGTGCGTCCGCAGCCTGAAGGATTCCCTGCGCCATGGCTTTAACGTGTCTGTGGCGGAGATGGATGAAATTGTCGTCTGGCAGCGGGCTACACTGGGGATTGCGGCTATCTCACCTTCGCGAGATTATCTGCGCGGGCAAATGGAAACGATCGAGAAGGCCTGCGTCCGCATTGCCGAGAATCACGGGGCGCAGGTAAGTGACAGCTTCGTGGAATTCCTTCCGGAAGAATAAATAATCCTTACAAGACGCAAACGAAGATGAAACCAGAACGCCCATTCCGCTTTTTGGGCGTAGATTTGATATCCTCATTCGTTCGCATGATCCTCCAAGCGCCAGCCTTGATCCGCTGGAATGAAAGCGTGAAATGATGCCAGAACACCGTGGCCGTACGTATCACCAGAATCGAGTGGCGGAGACGCTTCGCGAGGAAATCAGCGCCATGCTGGAAGGGCAGTTGAGCGATCCGCGCATCAATTTCGGCTACGTCAGCGAAGTCGTGATGGCCCCCGGAGGAAAGTCAGCGCGCATCTACGTGGCTGTGGATGGCGACAGTAAGGACGAGGAAGAGATGTTGGCGGGCTTAGAAGCAGCCAGAGGGTACATCCGTCATCAACTGCTGCAACGCATGGGCGTCCGCCATATACCGGAACTGTTTTTTCAGGTAGACCATTCTGAACCGGTGCGGGCCAGAATCGATGAATTGCTAGGCAGAGTTGAGCGGCGCAACCGGCAAAAAGAAAAGCTGCAGCAAGCGAGCGCACAGAAGGTCGGAGCGGTACAGCAGGAAACACGCGGGCCCGAGAACAAATGAAGGATCGCACCCTACAACGAAATTCCTCCCTGGAGAACGAGTCCCTTGCGCGGGGCCGGGAAACGGAGAGCCGGGGGATCGGGGCGGTGCTGGATGCGATCCAGCAGCGAGAGCGATTTCTGCTGACCTCTCACGCGCGTCCGGATGGCGATGCGGTCGGTTCCGTGCTGGGGTTATGGATGATGTTGCACGCGATGGGCAAACACGCTGCAATGCAGCTATTCGACCCGGTGCCACTGATTTATCGCGATCTGCCTTCCGCCGAACAGATCCGCCATGGGAGCAACCTGGAGGACGGGTTTCGTCCGGAGGCGGTCATTTTTCTGGAGTGCGACAGCGTCGAGCGGTCTCGTCTGCAAGGCCTGGAAGACAAATTTCTTATCAATATCGATCACCACACAAGCGGCGCCCCATTCGCCTGCGTGAACTGGATCGATGCAAAAGCCAGCGCCGTTGCCGAAATGGTGTACAGGCTGGGCGTAGCGGCCGGTGTGACCGTCACCCCGGCGATGGCAACCTGCCTCTACACCGCTTTGCTGAGCGACACAGGCTCATTTTGCTACGAAAGCACCAGCGCGCACACCTTCGCGCTTGCAAAGGACCTGGTCGAGCGGGGCGCCAACCCGGCGCGCATCGCCGAGAACCTGTATTTCAGCAATCCGCTTTCGAAGATGCAACTGCTGGGCACTGCGCTGATGACGTTGAAACGCGAAGAGCGTATCGCCTGGCTTTGGGTGACGCAGAGCGACATCATCCGGCTGGGCGCAGCGGAAGAGGATTGCCTGGGAATCGTCAACTACGCCATTGGAATTTCCGGCGTGGATGTTGCCGTGTTTCTGCGTGAGATGCCGGACCATCGCGTGCGCATCAGCCTGCGCAGCAAGAGCACGGTACGCGTGGCCCAGGTGGCGGAACGGTTCGGCGGCGGGGGGCATGAAAATGCCAGCGGCTGCACGCTGGACGGACCACTCTATTCGGCAATGGATCGCATTCTGGACGAAGTGCGCCGTCATCTTCGGGCCGAGGCCTCAACCTGATCTGGTTTGAACCTGCGCGGCCTGACTCGTACGCGGTACACTGTTTCCCTTATTCACTCGTCTGAACTTCCAAGGAGTTACCGGATATGAAGATGTTCGTCGCCGGCGCGATGCTGGCGCTCTGTGCAGTTGCCCATGGAAATGCCGCTTCAGTCCAGGAATCAAAGGCTACAGCAGCGAAAGTACAGAGCCATGGAAGTGATACGAACCATGCCAGCGATACGAACTGGGGCGTGTATGGGGGATCGGCGGCGGACGATCGTTTTTCACACCTGACGCAGATCAACCGCAAGAATGTATCGAAACTGCACGAAGCATGGCGCTATGACACTGGAGAAACGGGGGGACTTCAAACTTCCCCGATCATAGTTGACGAAGTTTTGTACGCCTGCACACCAAGGCAGGAAGTGATCGCACTGGACGCGGCGAGTGGGAAGCTGCTTTGGAAGTTCAATTCCGGCGTTGTGAGCACTCATGTATCGCGCGGCCTTGCCTACTGGCAGAGTGGCAAGGACAAACGGATTCTGTCCGGGGTCGCGAGTTTTCTCTACGCTCTGGACGCGACCACAGGCAAAGTGATTCCGAGTTTCGGCGACAAGGGCCGCATTGATCTGCGGAAAGGTCTGGGCCGTGATCCGATGATGCAAGTGATCTCGTTGACGAGTCCAGGCATTGTCTACAAAGATCTGATCATCGTAGACGGTCGTGACCCAGAAGCATTGCCGGCCCCGCCAGGCGATATAAGGGCTTTTGACGTGCGCAGCGGAAAGCTTCGCTGGAGTTTCCATACGATTCCGCATCCGGGAGAACCCGGCTACGATACCTGGCCGAAGGATGCCTGGAAGTATAGCGGCGCAGCGAACAACTGGGCGGGCATGGCGCTCGATGCGGAGCGCGGCATTGTGTATGCTCCCACCGGCTCGGCGGCGGATGATTTTTATGGCGCGAACCGTTTGGGTAATGATTTGTTTGCGGACTCGCTGATTGCGCTGGATGCGGAAACGGGCAAAAGGATCTGGAGTTTTCAGGACGTCCGGCACGATTTGTGGGACAGGGATTTTCCAGCGCCGCCGGCGCTGCTGACCGTGAAGCGCGACGGCAAGGAAATTCCAGCCGTTGCCCAGACAACCAAGCAGGGATATGTCTATCTGTTCAATCGAGTCGACGGGAAGCCGTTGTTTCCGATTGCGTATCGTACATATCCTGCGAGCACGACGCCTCGGGAAGTTGCGGCGAGCGAGCAGCCCTTGCCAACCAAGCCCGCTCCCTATGCACGGCAATTGCTGACGGAAGATCTGCTGACGAACCGAACCCCCGCAGCGCACGCATGGGCCGTGAAACAATTCCGCACTTTCCGCAGCGAAGGGCAATTTGTTCCCTTCAGTGTGGGAGTGAATACGGTCGTTTTTCCCGGCTTTGATGGCGGCGCGGAGTGGGGAGGGCCGGCGGTTGATCCA
>JBDTBI010000123.1:0-2577 GCA_039924215.1 Acidobacteriaceae bacterium | reverse complement strand
ACTGTGCCCTTGGGCACCTTGTCTCCATAGACGGTGGTGGTGTCCTTATCAAGGCGCGAGAGAAATTGCATTTGTGCGTTGTGTCCAACCAGTCCATGCTTTTTCGCGTCCTCTTCCAGTCCTTCCTTGAAGGTAGTCGTATCCGGCGCCTGGGAGGGTGAAAGGACTTCTTCTCCTTCCGTGCGGCGAGGATTGAACATGCGTTGCAGACGTGCCTGATGGTTCATTCCATACCATCCTTCAAGGTCGATCGCGATATGAGAAAGATGCATCGCGGTACCGTGGGCAAAGTAGCTCTCCGGCGTCTGATCGGTATAGCCGGGGATCGTTTCAAAGCTCGGCAGCGTACCCTGGGCCAGTCCATGAACATGGCTGGACGTAAATCCCATAAACAACATGGCGCCGGCCGGAATCTTCTCCGCCCCCGGAATATTCAGGCGGGTCGCGATCGTGTGTGGCATTCCGTGTCCGGCAAAGCCGCGCCGGATGGAAGTCACATTGAACAAATCTCCCACATAAACATTCTCGACCGGGATGCCGTTCAGCATGTGCGTGCCGGGCCGAAACAGGGCGTTCATCACGTCGCTGATGTGTTCCACGTAATCACTTTTGAAATGGAACGAAATGTCGTTCTGCTCTAACAGCAACCCTGTCGGGTCTTTGGGGAACCGGATGGCGTCGATCAAGGCCCACGCACGTGGCTTGCCATTTTCTATGGCCCGCGGCATCATCTTCTCCGTCACTGCCGATGGAATAAACTCCTTGAAATAAGAAAGGCCATACGCCACCTGCGTTAAGATTCCGCCTGGATTCAGGGGATAAATCGCTTCAATTTCGGTGAGTGCGGCGCTTAGTCGAGATTGCGCCCGCCGTAAGGCTTCTTTATCGCCTTTCTGTAGATTCAGCCGCGCGGTGACCACAGAATGCCACAAAGGCACGCATGCCACCGGAACGTCACAATGGTTCTCGACGTTTACTCCCGGCAATTCATATTGCGTCTTCGGAGGCTCAGAATAGGACCGCCTTGCGTAATTGACGACTCCTGCCCAATCGAATGCTGCTGTAGTGGTAGTCAAGATTCTCTCCTTCGTGTCGATGTTAAGTCGATTCACTCGAACATTCGATTTTCCCACATCGCGGGACCCTTTAATACCGCATGGCGGCGATTCCAAAGTTTTCCTGTCGATCCCGTCACATCCGGTGCGATCGAGGTAGGGTGAAAGCAGACGATTCGGAAATGCTTCATCTCGCTGCTCCGGTGTAGGCATCGACAACCCCGAAGATCCAAAGTACGTACGCCGCAATGGCGAACGGGATCATTCCGAGGCAAAAGTTAAGTACTCCCCGGAGGCCTCCGATCGCCCGCAAGATACACATCAAGAGAAGCGGGATGATTTCCCGCAGGAATACTGCCGTTATAAATCTTGCCCAGACCGCCCAGGAGCACCGCGAGCAACACGGCAAGCAACGGGGCTCTTATGACGGATCATCGCTTGCCTCAACTCCTGCGATTGGGATGCTATCTGCTGACGAGGAAGCCGTTTGAAAATGGCTTGATGAATTTTCCATGGAGGATCGAAAAATGGTCGCCTCGTTTGCAGTGCATACGGACCACTTTTCCGAATGCGATTCACATGCTTTCAACAGACTCGCTCCGCATCGCGGCAAGCAATTACAACGGGAACTCCAGTAGCGGTGGAATGCCGACCCAAATTGGCAAAAATTTCACCGAATATTCGCTGTTTACACTTTGCTATTCGATTCGTACTCTAGGCGAGCGTTGCTAAAAACAGAACGCACCTCTTTCGCCATTTTTGATTGACAAAAAGTAAATTTGGAACGGATCGGTCGACGCAAATGCGTGACTCTCCGGCGATGGGATAGCCTCGTCTTCAATTCTCGAGATCAGGAATTCCATTTCTGTTGGATTGCCCGCGTGACAGGCAACGATGCATTGTACCTCCGTTCCCTAGCGGTTCTGCTGCCTCGGCAGCCGGAATGCCATTGTGCCCTTGGTCGGGCCCGCTTATCGCGTGGCTGCGAACAGACACCTTAGCACGCAACTGGTATTTTGTTTCTTTTTGCAGATGGACCGCGTCTGAACCACCCTGACTTTCCTTCAACGGAATGCCAGCGAACACACATTACGGGGAGAAGCGAATGCGGCCAAAGAAAGTCATTCTGTGCGTCGATGATAACGATCAGGCATTATCGGTTCGGAAATTTGTTCTGGAAACCCGCGGCTATCGAGTATTGACCGCAAACAACACAGAACAAGCGATCGAACTTTTCGATCAAGGCCGAGTCGATCTGGTAATTACCGATCTTGTCATGCCGCATTGCAATGGCAATGATTTGATCCAGCGGCTGAAAGAAATTGCGCCCTGGGTGCCGGCTGTTCTGGTTAGCGGCAGCATTAAACAATTCGATCCGACCAGCCGCGCGGACGCTTTTCTGCCCAAGGGCGCTTGTTCACCGCAGGAGTTGCTGGAGCGCGTCCGAGTTCTTCTGGTTCGCAAACGCGGGCCGAAAAAGACGAGCACGCAACCGCCTCCACTCGTCACCAGTGCTGTTTCC
>JBDTBI010000122.1:0-4043 GCA_039924215.1 Acidobacteriaceae bacterium | reverse complement strand
ACATTGATGCCGAAGCCATATTTCAGTGCATCGAACTTCGCGACGGAGGTGATCTCCGGCGTAGGAGTCAATCCTTCCAGATAATGGTTCACCGCTTCTCTGTAATCGCCCATGTGCGCGTTGTTTCCATACGCGAGCAACCGAACAGTGCCCGGATGGTGCGGTACGAGACTCTTGCGGATTTCCAGTTCCAAATTTTGTGCGCGGGCGCGCCGCAAGGCCCAGTCCAGGGTAAGGCCGTTGGCAACCGTTGGCATCAGCGCAAGTACATAGCGCAGGGCCCAACCGCGGTCCTGGTACTCCACAGCGGCGCCATAGGTGTAGCCGCGCGTGTCGGCCGCGTAATCCCATGCGCCATTGTTATCGATGGTCCAGTCCATGAACTGCTGATGGCTATCGCTCAAGACTGGATTGACATCAAGAATGTCCGGCAGCGTGAATTTTCCGACTCGTAGATCGAGCCGCCGCACAGGAACGCGGGTTGCCAGCGCGAGCGGCCCGCGATCCTGCGGCACGGTTTCATCAGTAAAGCCGATGGTCTGGTGCAGTTCCACGCGCGCGAGGTAGGGAGTGGGGCCCAGATTCGGATTTCTGACCACATCGAGGTTCGTGAAGCCGGCTAGTCCCAGTGCCTGGCTTAACCCTCGGCCGCCGGCATTTTCCTCGTCGTACAGCACTTCCGTTTCATAGCGGGGATTCTTGATGAGCTGATAGCCAAGGTACAGCGTGCCTACTTCCGACGCTTTGTATTCAAATGGGGCGGTAAAGCTGTTGGGCCCTTGATACGGAGAATGAAAGTTTCCATGCATCTGATGAATGCCGTTGGCCTGACCGCTGATCCAATACCGAGCGCGATCCGAGTGCTGAAAAAAAGTGAGCTGGTCGCCCTTAGGCGGCGGAGAATTCTGTATGGAAGCGGAGGATCTATCCGCACCTTGAGATTGCGGGAAAGCTGGTGACAAGGCGGCTCCTGCAAATTCGGGTGCGTCCGGAACGGACAAAAGCGTGCGATTCACAAACTGTCTTCTGACGACTCCTGCCGCTTGATACTGGACCGGTCCCTGCTTGGCAGGCTGGTGGCTCGCTTGCAGCAGGCAAATCGTAATTAGTAGGTTGCAAGTCAGCATACATACTCTTGAAAAACGGAGAATAATAGGCGGGTCGTTTCATATCTAGTTAACCATAGTTAATTTTAAATGGTCAATGCTGTTTAACCATTTTTAATGTCGTTGGGCCGACCTGCGCGCGAGCGCCTGAATATTTGCTTTTCAGCAGATGGCTTGTGCAGACGCAGGCACGTCAGCCGATCGTTCGAAAGGGAGCGAATTAAAACTCCGCCGGAAGAAGAAAGCGTTTGACACTTCTGCTGCAGGACCAGCAAGGAAACGAAACCGCGTAAAAGACTCTCCTGGAGCGCAGAGTGGAATTCGGAGCCCACATGCGCGCGTCAGAGATGAGTATTCCATGTTTTTATTTCAAGTTGTGAAATACGCCGGCCAAACTGAGCACGTGGTAGCCGAGCACCAACGTCATGCCGATCAGGTAGGCTCGCAACGCGCCAAGGGAGATGCGAACCGTCCGGGTCATGGCGATGGAGCCGAGTCCTTCGCTGGAACATTTTTGTTCCTGCACATCATCCAGCGGGTGAATGACCTGCAGCATCTGCGGTTCATATGTGGTTTGCATGGTTGCCATAAAATCACCTCTGCGCCGTTAGGCGAATAATTTCGGAAGCATGACTTGCGCCGCCAGCAGCAGCGACAAGGCGAAGAGAACGACGATAATCGTCCAGTTGATGACGTTGTTCCAGGGCCGGTTAACCCAGCGATCGCCAAGCAGGTCGCGATCATTCAGCAGCAGTTGAAGAAAGATAAGTGCTGAGGGCAGGACCAGTCCGGCAAACACCTGTACGCTGACGATGACCAACTGCAGCGGAACATGCGGAATGAGCACGAAACCCGCGGCTGCGCCGACGCACCCAACGTAGGCGGCATAGAATCCCGGAGCTTCCCAGAATTTTTTGTGCAGTGAGTGTTGCCAACCTCTCACTTCGCCATAGGCCCACGCGCTGGCGAGAGAAATGGCGGTTGTCCCCAGCACGGCGGCGTTTACCATCAACAGAAGAATGGCGTTGCGCCCGAAGTGTCCGAGCGCGGGCATCATCGCCTCCGCGAACTGCGCTGGATCCTTGAAGACGATGCCGTGGCGGTAGCCATAGTCTCCGACCAGCATCATGGCGCCAGCGACCAGTACCGTGAAGACGGCCCCAACCAAGGTGTCCAGGCGCGCCCACTTGAGATCGGCAAAGCGCAGCCGCTTTTCCGCCACGCAACTCTGCTGGAAGAAAAGCTGCCATGGTGCGACGGTCGTCCCGACAATTGCGGTCACCAGGAAAACGAGGCTACTGGTGAGACCGCTGGCCGGCATCGTTGGGACCACAAGATTGCGCGCGACCGAACCCCAACCGGGGTGGACCATGTATGCGAGAGCAAACCAGGTCAGGTCGAGTAGGCAAAGTGCGATGACGATTCGTTCCCAGCGGAGATAGCTGCCTGTGACGACCATCAAGGTGAGCCCCACCGCGGCGATCGGCACGGCGATGTACGGGCTGACACCCATGGCGCCGAGCGCCAGCGAAATGGCGGCGAATTCCGTGATGAGGGTGAGGAAGTTTACCAGCAAAAGATCGAAGAGCGAGAACCGTCCCCACCACTTGCCGAAGCGCTCGTAGATCATGAGGGCGTGTCCCTTGCCGGTCGCAATGCCCAGACGCGCCACCATTTCCTGCGCAAAGTAGCAGATGGGGAGTAGCACCATCAAGGTCCAGAGGAGATGCAAGCCATATTGACCGCCCGCCTGCATATACGTCGAGACAGCACCAGCATCGTTGTCGGCCTCCATCACGATGAGGCCGGGGCCAAAGACCATGAGGAAGGTGAGCAGATGCCTCTGCCAGTTATGGCGGACGCGCACGCCCGTGGTCCTCTGCCGGGTTGCAGCCTCGGGAGCGGCAAGCTTAGGAGCCGCGATTTCGAGTTTCACGGCTTCTAAAGGCACAGGTCGATCCTCTCCGCCGCGGAAATCATGGGGTTGTGCATGGTTCCTCCTTGTGCGGTCTTGTGCGGCCGTGCGGGCGCAAGCGATTCTGGGTTGAAAGACACAGAAGGAGCAGCAGCACGAAACACATCGGTTCGGGAGGGGCGAGTTGGGCTTTAGGGCGGGCTCACGCGCTCAGGATCACAGGTCGTATGCTGTGATGAGCGGCGAGAAAATCGGCTATAGCATGGATGGCATTGGCTACGGGCGATTGGCTGAGCGCTCATCGCAACACAGGAAAGGTCTCCGAGTACTCGGAGGTTCTAGTGTGGATTCTTTGCTCATATTGTTGATTTGTTCTCCGGCGTGTATGCAATCCCGCCATAACTTTTGTATCATATCCCCCTAGGGTATCGTCAAGAAATTATGCCGGAAATTGATAAGGAAAAGCAGAAGCTCATCGCCCGCATCAAACGCATTCGCGGGCAAGTCGATTCCATCGAGCGCTCCCTAACGACGGAAGCAGACTGTGCGGACGTTCTGATGCTGATGGCGAATGTGCGCGGAGGGATCAACAGCCTGATGGCTGAGGTGCTGGAAGATCACATTCGGCTGCATCTGCTCGCGCCGGCGAAGAATGCTGCTCCGCCGCATGAACTGGCCGAAGACCTGATCGACCTGGTGCGTGCCTATCTGAAATGAAAGAACGGTCGGCGCTCGCACCCAGGGCTGAGTGCTTCTGTAACAGGGCGAGCCCGGGTATGGGAACAACCCCGTGTATTGGAGCAACGTGCGGGGCTTGGGTTCGCTGGAGCTAGAAGTGGCGAACGACGTCGTCTTCCGGCGGAATCTTTTGACGTTCCTTTTCGAGCGATCGGCTGACGAGTTCGCGCGACCCCAGGCCGACGGCCAGCGCCAGTGCCAGCACGATTCCTCCGAACAGAATGCCGAATCCAATATCGACGATGCGTTGTGCGATGCCAAGATGGTCCAGAACCATGGCCACG
>JBDTBI010000121.1:0-7841 GCA_039924215.1 Acidobacteriaceae bacterium | reverse complement strand
GATCCACCAGCGGGCGCAGGCCGCCGATTGCATTGAGCGCTTCGCGGGTCACGGCCAGCGTGGAACCCAGACCGAAACGCAGGCCCCTTTCCAGCCATCGCGCCGTAAGAACGCTAGGCATAAAGTCAGTGGCAATGCCGAGCGCCTCCAGCCGCGAACCCAATGTTCCCAGTTTCCCCAAAGTTTCCGAAGTCCCGTGGGAACGGCCGCGATAGAGCGCCGTCACCATCCCCACCGGTTTCCCAGTTTTACTGACGGTGGCAAAAACCGGCATCACATTGCGAAGATAGTTCGGCGATACGCGAATATCGCTATCGTTGATCAGCAGATGTTCGTAGCGCGCCTCCGCGACCATCTGTGCCAGGTTGCCGACTTTTCCATTCGCGCCTAGAGCCTGCGGACAAACAACGATGCGAATCGCTTGTTCGGGAAATTCGTGCTGCAATCTTTCGATTGCCTCCACCGCTGCGTCCTCCATGCTTCGGACGCCGAACAAGATCTCATATTCTCCCGGATAGTCTTGCCCGCAATGGCTGGCAAAGGCGGCGTACATATCGGGGTCCAGTCCCTTGACCGGCTTCAGAATGCTGACGGATGGGAAAAACGCAGGCAATGCCGCGCGCAAACTGCGGCTATACGCGCGCGCGGCGCGGAAGACGAGGGACGAATACGCCAGCGCTGCCAGCGTCAGCAGCGTGAACAACGTGGCGATGAGCCGCGCAATAAGAATCGAATGACTGCCTGGCATAGTGATGGCTTGGACTATTGTCTCTCAGTTCGTGTCGGGCGTTTCACTCGTAGCGAAGCGCATCGATTGGATCGAGATTCGCAGCTTTCCACGCCGGATAGATGCCGAAGATGAGTCCGATGGCGCAGGAAACGGTGAACCCGGTGACCGCCCAGAAGGTGGAAACAAACGCAGGAATAGTTGGAAACGCCATCCGGACGCCGACTGTGATCAGAGCGCCGAGAATCACCCAAATCAGGCCGCCCAGGGCGCAAAGGGTGACGGCCTCAATGGTGAACTGCAGCAGGATCGTGCGCCGGGTGGCTCCCAGGGCCTTGCGAACGCCAATTTCGCGGGTCCGCTCCGTCACGGAAACCAGCATGATGTTCATGACGCCGACGCCTCCGACGATCAGGCCCACGCTGGCCACCCCGATCATAAAGATGAAGATGCCCCCGGTCAGCTGGTTCCAGATGCGGGTGATGGCGTCCGGCGCGAAGATGGCGAAATCGTCCGGCTGATTGAAGCGGACTTTCCGTTGCATCCGTAGCGTCTGCTCCATTTCGTCATAGACAAGGTTCTTATTCTTCGCGTCGTCATACTTCAACGCAATCCAGTAGTCGAGTATTTCGGGATGAATCTTCCGGAACGTCCCAACCGGGAAATAGGCAGCATTGTCCTCGGGATTCTGGCCGCCGCCGAATGCGGTCTTGCGCGGTGCCATCACGCCGATGACCCGAAAGTCGTCGCCGCCAATCTCTACCTCTTTGTCAATTGGATTTTCTGTCTTAAAAAGCTGCTCCGCCGTATCGTGGCCAAGGACCACCACGTTGGCGTGTTTGTCCTGCTCATATTGCGAGAAAAATCGTCCGTCGGGAATGTTGATTGTGTCCACTTCCGGCTCGGCGACCGTGCTTCCTTCCAGGATCGTATGCTGCACCTTGCGGTTCCTGTATTTCACGGCAACATCGCCGAACCCCAGGGCAAAGTTTTGATATCGCAGTTGCGGCGAAACGGCCACCACATGCGGCAGCTTGGCCAGCGCCAGGGCATCCGCCATCGTCAACTGTTTGCGGGCCAGCATTGCCGCGGTTGGACGCACGCCTATCACCGGAAATCGAAAAACCCAGTACACATTCGTTCCGAACGACGCCACCAGATCTTCAATATTCTGGTTCAATCCGTTGATAAATGACGACAGCGTAATTACCGTCGTCACACCGATGACAATGCCTAGAATCGTAAGGCCGGAGCGTAATTTATTGACGCGCAGGGTCTCCATCGCCATGCCGACGGACTCTCTGAATTGGCTGACACGCATGGCGCTCATGGCGTTATAGCTCCGACCGCAGCGCCACGATTGGATCGAGCATGGCGGCCTTGCGCGCGGGATACACGCCGAAGAAAATCCCTACGGAGGTTGCTAGCAGCAAGCTCACCAGCACAGACCACAGCGCAATGGTCGTTGGAAATCCTATGATGGCGGTGATCACTTTGGCGCTGGCGATGCCTCCCACCACGCCAATCAACCCTCCGGCCAAAGCCATCGCGGCGGACTCAATCAGGAACTGCATCATCACATCTCTGCGGCGCGCGCCCAGGGCTTTGCGAACGCCAATCTCCCTCGTCCGCTCTGTCACCGAAACCAGCATGATGTTCATGATGACAATGCCGCCAATGACCAGCGAAATGGTGGCGATGCCGATGGCGACGCCGAAGAAACTTTGGGCAAAGCTCTTGAAAAGGCCGACAAAGCTTTGATTCGTCTCGATGCTGAAGCTGTCCGGCTGGCCCAGAGCATCGTGCCGGCGCGTGCGAAGAATGGTTCGCATCTGATCGGACGCCTGTTCCAGCTTTTGGCCCAGGCCGCCAGCCTTGCCGTAAATCGCGACAGAATTGTTCGACCCATACACGGCCTGATAGGTCGTAATGGGAATGGCGACAAAGTTGTCCAGGCTCTGTCCGACGGTGGTTCCCTGAGGCTCCACCACTCCGATCACGGTGTAGGGAACCCCGTCGACGCGGATCTCTTTCCCGATTGGATCACCCTGAGCCATGACGTTGTCGACGATGTCATTCCCGACGATGGCAATATGGGCGCTGTGTTGCACCTCCGTGGGCGTAAACGGGCGCCCCTCCGCCAGGTCGTAGTCATACATGGTCAGCATGTCGGCAGTCCATCCGCGAATGCTGACTCCCGTGGCCGACTGGTGACTGGTGACGACACTGCCAGACGTGGCGATTTGAGCGCCGGTCAGCGTGCATTCGGTGCACTGCTGCTCGACGGCTTCAAAATCGTCCATGCGGAGAATTTTTCGCTTCTGATATTTCAGATATTCCTGGCCGCTCAGAATCACCTGCGGCATCTGGCTGGCGGTAAAGACATCGGCCCCATAGCGATAGACCTTGGTCGCCACGTAGTTGTTCACGCCATTGATCATGGTGACGATCATGATGACGGATGCCACGCCGATGACCACGCCAATCAATGTCAGAATCGTACGCAACTTGTTCGCCAGCAGCGACTGCAGCGCGATCTTCAGTGCTTCTCGGAAGCCCATGCGTCTTCTCAGTTCCCGGTGTCAGTTCTCAGGCGGCTCATGATTTTGAATTGTTTCCTGCTGCATGGCCCACCACAATCCAAACCCTGCCTCGGCGAATCCAATCGCGCGCGTTAACTGCGGGTGCTCGGCAAGATGCTCCATCAGCTGCCGCCAAGGCTTGGGACCGGCCACCCACGCTCTCGCGGCGCGAGATGGGCACACCGCCGCCATCGCTCCATCACCAATCAGAAACATGACGCAAAAGTGCTGCCATTTCCGGGTCATCGGCTTCGTCCTCCATCCCCCCATAATACGGGTTGGCGACACGATTCGTTCCCTCGAAAAAGACCCAAATTCGCCGTGCAAATCTGGGTACCCGGCGCAACAAACTAAGGGCCAGGATGCCGCATCAGCTACAAGTCCATCTTCTTGAATTTCCACTCTGGAATCGCGCGGATGATCGTCATGATCCAGCGCCAGAACCACGGGGTATACAAAACGTCCCGCCGGTGCTCCATGGCTTTCAGAATGTCGTGGGCAACCGCGTCGGGCGTGGCAAATAACGGCCCCTGCGGCACATGCGCCGTCATCGGCGTGGAGACAAAGCCCGGCCGAACCGTCAACACCTGCACTCCTTCGCGATCCACGCGGTTCCGCACCCCGGCCAGAAATGCATTCAGACCCGCTTTGGCGCTGCCATAGATGTAATTACTCTTGCGGCCGCGGTCTCCCGCAACGGAAGACAGAACGACGAGCGTGCCGCGATACTGCGCGGCAAAATAATTAGCCAGCCACGTAACCAGCGAAACAGCGGAAAGAAAATTTGTTTGCAGGCTGGCCGCAGCCACGGAAAAATCCTGCTCCCCGGCAGCCTGATCGCCAAGCACACCATGGGCGATCAGCGCGCAGTCCAGGCTCCCCAGCGCAGCAACCGCGCGTTCCAGTAAAACACTGTGCCCCTCAGTCTCGTCGAGGTCGGCGGTCTCAGCATAGACCGCGGCGGCTCCGCGCGTGGCCAGGTCCTGAATCACCGCTTCTAAGTGGGCTGGATTGCGCGCCACCAGAAAAAAGCTGGCTCCGCTGGGCGCCAGCAAACGCATCCATGCCTGTGCGATTGCGGACGTCGCACCCAGTACCAGGATTGTTTTCGGCATGGCTCCTGTTCGAACCTGGTCCGGGTCGTCGTGCAGACTGTCTATCTGGCTCCGTCGTCTACGCATCGGCCGTCACCCGTTCCCAGAATGCCGACATGAACGCAGGATCGCGGTACGCTGCAAATTCTCCCCACTGCGGATAAAACGACCGAAATTGATGCCCGGTCATACATGCATCCTTGGCCGGGTACAGGCGTCCGCCCAACTCGCGCGTCATCTCCGCCAGCCGCTCAAACAAGGGGAACGTCACCGCCGGCTGGATCGCAAGATCGAGCGCCAGGGTGATGCCCGGTTGAGGAAACGACATCATGCCCAACGAAGGAATCTCGCCCATCACTTTCAGCACGGACAGGAACGACGCCAGACCGGAATCGGCGATGTCCTGCAGAATTGCGAGAATGCCATCGCGCCCATAGCGCCACGGAATCACGCACTGGAATTGCAGAAAGCCGCGCTTTCCGTAAATGCGGTTCCAATGCTGAATACTGTCCAGCGGATAAAAAAATGGCTCGTAGTCGATCAGGCCGGTAACCTGCCGCCGAAGCTGCTTGCGGTAATACATTTCATTGAAGAGTCGCATGGAGGTGCGGTTCAGCGCCCACGACGGAAAGTCGAACGGCACCGACAAATGCGGCCTGGCGGAAGGCTTCTTCGGTTCCGTCACTTCCGAATGGTCTCCCTGCATGTAAATGCCGCGAGCAAAGTTGCGGCCGCGTGATATGCAATCCACCCAGGCCATCGTGCATTCTGACCGGCTGCTGCTGGAAATCGAAAGAAATTCGTCGATGCCATGGAATTTGATGCCGGTGTAGCGAATCTTGCGAGAAGCGATGGCGCGCAACCGCACCTCTGCCCATGTGATCAATCCAGTCAGGCCCATGCCGCCAATGGTGGCACGATACATCTCGGCATTTTCCTCGGCGGAGCAGACCATTCGCGTTCCGTCCGAGCGAACCAGCTCAAAACGAGGCACATGATTGCCGAAGGATCCCGCAACATGGTGATTCTTGCCGTGCACATCATTCGCAATCGCCCCGCCGACACTGACATATTTGGTGCCGGGACTCACGGGTAGAAACCAGCCACGCGGCACGGAGAATTTCAGAATCTGGTCCAGCGTGACGCCGCTCTCGCATCGCAGCAGGCCGGTTGCGGGCTCAAAGTGCAGCAAGCGGTCCAGACCCTGGGTGGAAAGCATCGTGCCGCCCTCCAGCAGACCGACGTCCCCATAGCTGCGCCCCATGCCAACCGCCAGAACGGTTGGCGGGAGCTGCGTTCCCCGGGGATAGTCATCCATCCAGAAAAGCGGTTCCACGCGACAATCCAACTTGGGATAGCGCCCCCACGACTCAAATACCGGCTGTTTCGATTGGCTTGGCATTGTCTCCAGTTATATCGAAGCGAGCAGTGCAATCAGAAATACCGCTACGCCGGCCAGCAAACTGGCGCGGTCCGTCAGCGCAAAAATCACGGGGTCTTCATGCATCTGGCCGCGGGACGCCCGCAGCCAGACGCGGCTCATCCACCAGATCAACAAGGGCGTCAACAACCACAGCCGCTGCGGATGCTGATAGATCTGGCGCACGTCCGGGTTATTGATGTAGAGGCTGAACACAACAATGGAGGCAAAGGCGCTGGCCGTTCCAAATGCCCGCAGCTGCTCCATATCGTGGACAAGATAGCCGCGGCCGTTCGTGGGGGTGGCGCCGCGGGCACGCAAATTTTCCAGCTCACTGAAGCGTTTGACCAGCGCCAGACTAAAAAAGAAGAAGATGGCAAATCCGGCCAGCCAGTCGGAAATAGGAACCTTCGCCGCCGCCGCACCCGCCAGAATCCGCAACGTGTAGAGAGCGGAAAGAATGATCACATCCATAATCACGATCCGCTTGAAGTAGAGCGAGTAGGCGAGCGTCACGACGCAATAAATCAGCAGCCACGCAGTAAAGCTCGCACTCATCGGAATGGAGATCAGCACGCCTCCGGCAAATAGAACACCGGCAAGCAAAAAACCGGCCAACACGGAAAGGTCTCCGGCGGCAAATGGACGGCGGCGCTTGGTGGCGTGGTTCCGGTCTGAAGAAATATCCAGCAGGTCGTTCACGATATAGGTGCTGGAGGCCACCAGACTAAAGCTGAAAAATGCGAGCACGGACTGCACCACTGCGTTCATGCCGGCGGCATGTGCCAACAGCAGCGGCAGAAAGATTAGTACATTCTTGGCCCATTGATGCACCCGCAGGGCCCGCCAGATGGATCGCACGGCCGGAGCGCGATCGCGAAAAACATTCTGAACCCGGATTTTTTTGTGCTGCAGCTGGCTTTTCAGGCCCACCGTTGGATTCGCCAGCATCGCGTCGTTGCATGCTGTCAGCAGTGGCAGATCGCTGAGGCTGTTGCCCACGTACGCAAAACCGCCAAGGCCGAAGCGCGCTTCCAGCAAACGAAGTTTCTGCTCTCCGATTAGGTTCGTAGCACCATCGCTTGAAAAAACCTCTTCAAAGAATTCAAGATGGTTCGCCACCCGATCGGCCAAATGACGGTCGGCGCCGGTCGATAAATAGAGCGGTCTTCCTGCGGCAGCCTGCTCCCGCAGATACGCCATCAATGCTTCGTTATAGGGAAGACGAGCCGCATCCAGAGGTGCGCGTGCCACAACTTCGCGCTTCAAGACAGCCCTACCATGCGCCAGCCAGGCCGGTACACGCAACAACGCTGCTGGATGATTTCGCGCCAGAACACACAGCGAATCGAACATTGTGTCGGATTTGACCAGGGTTCCATCCAGGTCGACACAAAGCGGCAACGCGGCGGCAGACATTGTCCCGGATAGGGTTTCCCCGCCAGAAACAGCATCGGACGCAACCGCATCCAAGCCAGTCGGGGAATCCGCCGCTACCGCTGCGCGTTCGACTGGTATCTGGGTCCGCCCTTCTGGGGTCATTCTGTCCGCTCCAACGGCTATGCCAATGCCGCTTCCATCTTTTCAGGTACGAATTTGCTTCGATGCTACAACAGTTCAGCCGTGCCCATCTCTCGATTCGTAGGGAAGCGTTCTGGAAAGCAGTAAACGGAAACGGCGGAAATCAAATAGAAGTCCCACATCGAAGGTGGCGGACTCTCGATCGGTCAACCTACCTCGAGCGTTGATATCTTTAATATGGATATCTTTTACAGTAATAAGTGCGGCAAAATTTCAGACAAGATTTGTGGAGACGCAGCGTACATCCGGCACGGTAGTACTCGCGGATGCACGCGTGGCACTCCCCGGCGCAACACACCTCAGATAGGACGGCAATCGTGATTACAGTCTTGACGGCAGCGAAGCTGCTGACACCGCTGACGGAAATGGATGGACCTCAGGTCACCATTGAAGATGGGTGCATCACCAGCATCGAGTCTCGCGGCGCGCTGGCAGCT
>JBDTBI010000120.1:0-4245 GCA_039924215.1 Acidobacteriaceae bacterium | reverse complement strand
CTGCTGCTACCGCAACCGCTGAGAAGGATCCCGGCCGAGAGGATTGTGGCAAGGATGGACTGCTGTAGGGTTCGAGATGTCTTGTACATGGTTTGTAATAAAACCAAGCTACGCGAAAAGTTGTGATTATTTTCCGATAAGTGGCGACACCAAGAGTCGTGGTGTCATCCTATTTCTCCTGTCTATCTCCAGTGGCGACAAAATCTTTGCCCGGTGTGACGCTTTTGGCGCACGAGGCCGCTGCTATCTTGTTGGGCCGTGCCGCCGGAACAAAGGTGCGCCCCACGTACCGATCGCCAGCATTGCCCCAAACAGGACGACCGCGTCAACACTTTCCCGTCCCTGCCGCGACCAGTACGCCATTGCATCCAGATTCAACCACAGGGCGAATTCATCGAGCGTAAGCGCCGCACCGATTCCATAGCTCAAGGCCAGAAGGCGGCCAAGAAGAATGGAAAGGGAAGTGTCACCGGTTCCAACTTCCGCCAGCTCTGCATATCCAGAGAGCAGCAGTAAAAGTATTCCCCATACCAGATGATGAATGTGCTTCCCGCCCATCTCCACGTAGCCAAAGGGCCCAATATGATGCGTGATAGAGGCGACAAGCAACCTGACAGCAAGGAACGTAATAAAAAAGCTGACAGAAGCCAGAAACAGTCGCTCGTGCGGCCGATCCGGTATTTTTTGATGAATGAATAGACCCAGTTTGGTTAAGTGCAATACAAGCAGGATCAACGCAGCCAGCACGCCGATAACGATAAGCAGAATCCACGCCCCGTAAATGTGCATACATAAGCATATTAACGGCCAACATACAATTTACGTCGATTGAAAGATTGGCTAATTTTCGTGTTGCGGGCGGCCCTCTGGAGCGGTAGTATCAAAGCCCCAACACCCAATCTTCAGCAAACGCCTGGGATTACGAAAGCGAAGCGCAGGGGAACACAATACAATTTTCAAAATCGAAAACAACAGTTTAGAGAGGTATCAAATGCGTGGACTCAAGGCTCTACTATTATGTGCAGCCATCATGATTGTGCCGTTAACCCTGATGCCAAAGGGGAATGCGCAAGTTTCCATTACCATAGGTGGGCCACCACCGGTCTGTGCCTATGGCTACTATGAATATGCACCTTACGGCTGTGCCCCTATGGGTTTTTATGGGCCAGGATATTTCTATAACGGCATTTTCCTGGGAGTGGGCCCATGGAATCAGTGGGGCTATCGGCATGGCTGGGGGAACCATCGCTTCCGTGGTGCTGGAGGAGGGCGCTATCGGCCTGGCTACAGGCGCGATTATAGGCGAGATGCGAGGCGTGATGCGAGGTCAAATAACCGACCAGATAACAGACACGGCGACAAGTCTAATGGCCATGATCGCCGCTAACTAGCAGCGATTGGTTCGAGGATGCGAGGAACAAAGAAACGGCGGAGCCTATAGGCTCCGCCGTTTCTTTGCATAATCCTCAAGACTTCCGCTCAGATCAGGCTCGCATCCTCAGGCGGAACCCGGAAGGCAGAATGGGCCTTATACCTTGCGCATGAGCGTGCACAGACCCGCCCATCCGGTGGGCAGGGCTACACAATCCGCGACAAGGCCACAGTGAAAAGAAGCGCCACGACGGAGATGATCGTTTCACAGACGGTCCACGTCTTAAACGTCTCCCCAACGGTCATATTGAAGTACTCTTTGACCAGCCAGAAACCGCCATCGTTCACATGAGAAAATACGAGCGATCCCGCGCCGGTTGCGAGTGCTAACAATTCCGGTTGAGCTCCAGGCGCGTGTAACGCAATCGGCGCAATAATTCCCGCTGCCGTAGTCATGGCCACTGTGGCAGATCCTGTGGCGACGCGCACAGCGGCGGCAACCAGCCAGGCCAGCAACAGAACTGGAATGTGCGCACGAAGAGCTATGTCTACGATGGCCTGCGCGGTCCCACTATCCTGCAGGATTCTGCCAAAACCTCCGCCTGCCCCGATCAGCAACGTGATAGAGGCAGTCGGAGCCAGGCATTCATTGCTGAATTTCAGGATCGTGTCACGATTGAAACCTCGCATCGTGCCCAGCGTCACGAAGCTGACCAATGCGCCGATGAGCAGCGCGATATCCGCACCGCCAACTAGGCGAAGAATTTGATTGGCCAGGGTGTGGCGCGGAGCGAATGTATTGGCGAAACTCCCAATCATCATCAAGATGACAGGAAACAGGACGGTGGCCATGGTCAGGCTGAAACTGGGCAGCTTGGCTTTGGGGTCGCGCTCCAGGAATAGCGCCGCCATCGGATTCTCGGAGTCGAGATGGATATGCGGCGCAATTATTTTTGCATAGAGCGGCCCGGCAAGAATTGCCGTAGGGATTCCGACAATCAGGGCATAGAAAACGGTCTTGCCGACATCGGCGTGATACGCGGCGACCGCCAGCAACGCAGCTGGATGCGGAGGGACAAGCCCATGCACAACCGATAGCCCGGCCACCATGGGAATGCCCACCAGGATTAGAGACGTGCGTGTACGTTTGGCAACGATAAATGCAATGGGAATGAGAAGGACAAAGCCAACTTCAAAGAAAACCGGGAGGCCAACTACGAAGCCGATGACGACCATGGCCCAGTGCACGCGCTTTTCTCCGAAGACCCGGATCAATGTGAAGGCGATCTGGTCGGCGCCGCCAGATTCCGCCATCATTTTGCCGAGCATCGTTCCAAGCCCGATGACGATGGCGATATGGCCCAGCGTGCCGCCCACACCTGCCTCGAAGGAGTGGACCACAGTTTGCATCGGCATGCCGGTGGCGATGGCCAGGGCAATGGAAACCGTCATCAACGCGATGAATGGGTTGACCTTGTAGCGTGCAATCAGAACGATAAGGACGATGATGGAGCACAGCGCAGCAAGCAAAAGAAACGTTCCGTGGCTGGGCATGATTGTGGTGTGCATAGTGTTTCATTGCTACAGAAAATAGGCGGTACGCTGCATTGCCGGGAACGACGGTGTGTGGCGTTTACTTTGCGGGGGGTTTGTATGCGACGCAGTCGATCTCTATTTTGCAATCGACCACCATGCTGGAGACGACACATGCGCGCGCGGGAGGGTTGGCCCCGAAATGCTCCTGAAACACGCGATTGAATGCCGCGAAATCGCGAGGATCGTCCAGCCACACTCCGCAGCGAACAACATGTTCCGCGCCGTAGCCCGCTTCCTGCAAGATTGCCAGCAGATTTTGAATGGCTTGATGCGCCTGCTGACCGATGCCGCCTTCGACCAGGATGCCGTTCACCATGGCTACTTGTCCGGAGACATAGAGCCATCCATCCGCCTCCACTGCACGTGCAAACGGCAGATGCTGGCCGCCGACCCCCTTGCCACCTTCGACTCCATAGCGCTTCATCAAAATACGTCCTTTCTAAAACGAATATTTTGAAAACAATTGAATGTACTTTACTGTCTGCCTGCTGACGACTTGCGTGGCAAAAAACGGCCCATTCTTTGCCCTGTTGAAGCCTGCCCTCGATACGATAGCGTTCCGTTCACCCAGATTGCTTCGATCCCGATTGCCGGGCGGATTGGATCGTCGAAAGTTGCGACATCGCACACCGTTGCGGGATCAAACAGAACCAGATCCGCATAATATCCTTCGCGAATCCAGCCGCGATCCACCAGCCCAAATTGTTGTGCGGGCAGGGAAGTCATTTTGCGGATCGCTTCGGGGAGTGAGAACAGACCCTGCTCCCGGCAATAGCGGCCCAGTACTCGCGGAAATGTTCCCCATAGGCGCGGGTGCGGCAGAGGGTCGTTCGGCAGACCGTCGGAGCCAATCATGGTTCCTGGATGTCGAAGGATGGTTTGCATATCCTCTTCCGCGATGCTGTGATAAATCGCACCCGCCGGCTGTAAGCGCTGCGCCGCTTCGATCTGAGGAACGCCCCACGCTTTGGCAATTTGCGCCAGCGTTTGTCCAGCCTGTTCCGGATACGCTCTGGACCATGTGATTTGAATTTTTACGCGCTCATCCACCTGTCGCAGATCGAGGGTACTGGAACCGGCTGCGTACGGATAGCAGTCGCAGCCAACTGGCTGGCCTTGCCGCGTCTGGTCGAGATGCTGCAAGACTTCCTTGCTGCGGCCCCAGTTGTCGATGCCCGCGCATTTCAGGTGAGAGATCAGTACGGGAACGCTGGCGTGCTTGCCAATTCGAGCGGCTTCATCGATTGCTTGCAGAATGGTTTCCGTTTCGCTGCGCAG
>JBDTBI010000119.1:0-4951 GCA_039924215.1 Acidobacteriaceae bacterium | reverse complement strand
ACAAAAACACTGGCAAAGGAAGTATGGCGGCGCTTTGCGGAATCAAATGGAGAAATTCGCACGAGCCGGTGCACGCCGGTCTCGCCTGAAAGCAATCCGTAGGCGTAGTCTCCGGTCACGGTGAAGGTTGCAGATTTAATGCCCGCTTCCTCACCCGCCTGATAGTCGTTCATCTCCGCCTTGAAGCCTTGCTTCTCCGCCCATCGCAGGTACATGCGCATCAGCATCTCTGCCCAGTCCTGGGATTCGGTTCCGCCCGCCCCCGGATGCACTGTCACGATCGCGTTCAGGGCATCGGTTTCTTCCGACAGCATGGTGCGCGATTCCAGCGCCTCGGAAAATGTCCGCAGCCCTTCAATTTCACGCACCAGATCGGCTTCCACCGGCTCGCCTTCGCGGGCGAGCTCAAAATACGCGGCAATATCCTCTCTGCGGCGACGCAGCTCCGTATCATCCGCCAGCAGGGATTCCAGCCGTTTGCGCTCCCGCATCAACGGTTGCGAGGCGGAAGGATTGGCCCAGATGGCCGGGTCAGCTATTTTTTCTTCAATGGAAGCAAGTTCTTTGCGCAGGCGTTCCGCGTCAAAGATACTCCTGCAGATCGCGAACTTTTTGCTCTACGGGATTGTAGGCAAACTCTAAATCATTGAGCATAGGCGGATCAGTCTTGGAAATGGATTTTCATGCTCGTCGATAGTGATTTTGAACGGCGCCATCGACTGCAAGAACTATTGCGATTATGGCACAGAGCCAGGCGAACAGGTCGCCATAATGCGTATAAAACGTCTCGTCCGTTCTGTAGTTGAAGTGCGCCAACAGCGATGTCTCCACATGCCGCGGCGCGCTTTGAACTACCTGGCCACGGGGATTGATAACAGCCGTCACACCATTATTGGTAGCGACCAAGACCCAGCGATCGTTTTCAATAGCGCGCATCCGGGTCATATTCAGATGCTGCCAGGGAGCGCTTGTATCGCCATACCAGCCGTCATCGGAGATATTGACCAGCACGTCCGCACCCAGCTTTACAAACTGGCGTACCTCATCGGCGAAAATCGACTCGTAACAAATAAATACTCCGTAGCGATGGCCCTCCGCCGCAAATACCACGCGGTGTTTCCCCGGAGTCATATGGCCCACCTGGTCCGTCAGTGACCCGGCGAACGACAACAATTGCGGGAACGGCGTATATTCGCCAAACGGAACCAGATGCATTTTGTCGTAGCGGCCGACAAACGTTCCATCCCGTGCAACAAAGGCAGCGGAGTTAAACACGCCGGACCCTCTCGATCCTGCTTCACGCTCCACTGCGATGTCGCCCACAATCATCGGCGCGTGCGCATCCTCCGCCAACGCCGATATCCAGTGGCGAAAGTGAGGATCTCCATCCTCAAACGGCGCTGGCGATTCTGGCCACACAATCAAATTGCTCACCAGCTTCCCAACCGATCGTGGCGTACAGTCTGGAGTAACCTCCGGTACGCCACGCGTCGGTAGCCCCAAAAAATGTGGATTGCACGTATCCTCACTCAGCGCGGCAAGGCGCTGCATATGCAGGTCGAACACGTCGCCCATCCAGTCGTTGCCTCCGCTCACGTCCAAGTTCGGCTGCACCAACATAGCCGTTGCGTGCGTAGGCTCGGATGGAACGTGCAGCGCATACCCTCGCGACAATCCAACTGCCACGGCAATCCCGAGGATCGCGGGGATCAGGCGCGCCCGCCATCCGCGGAGAAGAAAGAAACTGGCAATGGCACAATTCACGGCCACCAGAACAAAACCTATTCCATAGCTTCCCGTCCACCGGGCCAGATGGGTTAGCAGCAGGTTGTCAATTTGTGAGTCTCCCAATTGGTTCCATGGGAAACTGGTGATCCGTGCCCGCGCCAACTCCACAGCAGTCCATAGAAAAGGAGTGGCCAGAAGCGTCCAGGCGGTACTTCCAGTGGCACGCTGGCCAAGGCTTACGAGAAATCCAAACAGCGCGAAGTACAGGCCCAGATACAAGCAAAACAACAAAAGCAGGATATTGGCCATAAACGGAGAAAAGTTCCCATACAGCCGCATCGTCGATTCAATCCAGTAACAGGTGCCGCCGTACCAAAGGATTCCGCAAAAATAGCCGAGTAGCGTGTTGCGCCACACTCGAGGCCATCCGAACCCACCGGCCTTGGGAACAAGCAGCGCAATGAATAGCGGAACAAACGCAATCCATGCCAGTTCCGCGCGCCAATGCGGGAGCGGCCCCGCCACCGGAAACGGCAGCACGAGCAGTATCCCGCTTTCTGCAGCGAGTACCCAACCCAGCTTCGATCCAGCGCGCATCGTGTGCAGTCTATCATCCACGCCAGGCAAGGCATGTTGTTTGTGTGCATTCCTACCGGCATTCCTATGCATTCGGTTGGTTCAGCAGTACACTCTTGGGATGGAGCTTTTGCTTAAGGTTCTGGAACACATTTTGGTTGCAATGTTCGTCCTTGGCGGAATCGGCTCGGTAGCTGTGATCCTGGTTGTAATCATCAGCTTTACCAAAGACAGGCGAGAATTATTCGGCGAAGACGACTGACCCAGTGTGTCAGGATTCACACAAAGCATTGGAGTTCGAGGCGGCATAAAGAATTGCTATACGCAAGATAAAGGAAATCTATTGTTGTTTGGCTCGTTGCATCATGTAAGGTTTTGAAGTGATTCAATTTTCAGTTAGAAACTTTCTCTCTACACAATCGATCGTTCCGGAAAATCCGGTGAGGCAGTTTCTCAAATTCTCATCGCAGTGCATGCCCGGCCGTATCCTTTATTCCCAGAAAATTCAAATCAAGTCGCTGGCCGCCATCGAAGCGGGCAACTTTTCTGCGCACACTGACGGTATTTTCTGAAATAGCCCGACAATTATGGCCGAGCAAACCTTTTCCGCACCATCTCCCCACCGGGTACGCGTCGTAGTCGCATCCACTGTGATGTTGACTTTCATCTCCTTCTGGAGCGCAGCGGCGGTCGTTCTGAACGACTTGGCTTCTTCGGCCTTTTACGTTATAGGAATTGCGGAACAGGATTTTGGAAAATCAGCTCCGTGGGTCGTTCTGGCGGTCATGTTGTTTGCGTTCGCTGTACGCTCCGTCTACGTCGAAAGCTGTTCGATGTTTACCCGAGGCGGCGTCTACCGCATCGTAAAAGAAGGCCTGGGCAGCACCTTCGCTAAAGTAAGCGTTTCTGCGCTGATGTTCGATTACATATTGACAGGCCCCGTATCCGGTGTGTCGGCCGGCCAATACATCGTCGGAATGCTGAATGAGTTGTTGCGCATCAGCGAGCAACATCAATTGCTGGGAAACTGGCTCCTGGGGTCTCACGGCCAGGCGGTTCAATTGCCGGTGAATGCTACATCCGCCGTTTTTGCCATTCTCGTTACCCTGTACTACTGGTGGTTGAACGTCAAAGGAATCGAGGTCTCCAGCAAGCGCGCTGTCGATGTCATGAAAATTAGCACCGTCATGGTGGTCATATTGATGGTGTGGGGCATTTTCTCTGTTTTCTACAAGGGAGCCCAGCTTCCTCCTCTTCCCATACCTTCCAATTTCAGATTTACACCCAGCTCATTTGGCTTTCTGGAACACACCAGCCTGGCCCGGAACATCGGGCTGTTTGGCGTTCTCATGGCCTTTGGCCATACCGTGCTCGCCCTGAGCGGTGAAGAAACCCTGGCTCAGGTCAACCGTGAAATCCAGCATCCGAAACTGAAAAACCTGAAACGCGCCGCTGTCGTCATCGCCATTTATAGCCTGGTCTTTACGGGTGGGGCATCACTGCTGGCGGTTATGCTGATTCCCGATCACGTTCGCCTATCCGTTTACGGCAACAACGCCATCGCCGGTATTGCGATGTATATGGTCGGACCGATGTCCCTTCGGATCGTGTTTCGCGTCTTTGTCGTCCTCGTCGGCTTCCTCATGCTCGCCGGGGCCATCAACACATCGATCATCGGGGCGACCGGCGTGCTGATGCGGATCGCGGAAGACGGCGTGTTGCATGACTGGTTTCGCAAGCCACAAAAAAAGTTTGGCACCCCTACGCGCATCATCAACCTGGTAACGATACTCCAGATCGCAACCATCATTCTGAGCCGCGGCGACATCATTATCATTGGTGAAGCCTACGCGTTCGGTGTGATTTGGAGCTTCACCTTCAATGCGCTGGCCATGCTGGTATTGCGCTTCCGCTACCACGGCGAGCGCGGCTGGAAGGTGCCGTTGAATCTTCGCATTGGTAAAACTGAGATTCCGATTGGCTTACTCTCTGTTTTCCTCGTCCTTATCAGTACGGCAATCGTAAATCTACTTACCAAAGAAGTCGCAACCATCAGCGGCGTCATATTCGCTGCAACTTTCTATGTCATTTTCACCATTTCCGAGAAGGATACCGCACGCCGTCATGCCGCTACGGCTCGGCAGATGAAAGAACATTTTCAACTGGAAAGTGACGACGCGATCAGCCGCCAGAGCCTCCGAATCCGTCCCGGATGTATTGTTGCCACGATGCGCGATCCTCGATCCGCCAACGCGCTTCGATGGGCGCTATCGCATAGTTCGGAGGAAAGTCAGGACGTCGTAGTGCTGACCGTCCGACTTATGGGAGCCGGCGGCCCGGAATATATCGACACCTCTCAATTGGTGTTTACGGAGCATGAACAACTGGTGTTCACGCAAGCCGTTTCCATTGCAGAAAGCTTTGGCCGCCATGTCTCACTGCTTGTAGTCCCCGCCGGCGATCCGTTTGCGGCAATTGTGAATACTGCAGATTCACTGGATGCATCTACCGTTGTCGCTGGCCTTTCAACGCGGATGACGGCGGAAGATCAGGCATTCTACACCGGCCGTGCATGGGAGGCCCTCCAGGAGCCCAAGCGTCAATTCATGTTCAATGTGATCATGCACGACGGTTCTGTAAAATTTTT
>JBDTBI010000118.1:0-6433 GCA_039924215.1 Acidobacteriaceae bacterium | reverse complement strand
TGCTTAGCGGCTTGCGTTGCTGCATAAACGGCCGCAGCCTGCTCCTGGGAAAAACACAGAGTGATGTTGATGCGGATTCCCTGCTCGACCGACATCTTCGCAGCCTGCAAGCCCTCATGCGTGCATGGATATTTGATATAAGCGTTTGGAATCCACGAGAACATTTCCTTGCCTTGCCGCAGCATAGGTTCTGCCTTCGTGTTGAGGTCCGAGAACACTTCAATCGAGACTCCAGCATCCCCTACCAGGGGTGAAATCCGCCGCACGATCTTCTTGTATTCTTCATTCGCTTCGTCAGGACTCAACTTGTGGCCGGACGCAATTTTCTGTCGAATCTCCGGATTTTTGGCGATAAGACTTGGATTGGTCGTCTGACCGTCAACAAATCCGATCAGTGATTTGATCCTGGACGTTTCATCGGGATCTCCGCCGTCCACCAGTATCTTCGTTTTGGGTTTCTCAGTCAGCTTCATCGGGACACCTTCCTTCCTTAGGTTTGATGCGCGCAACAACCATATCTGATGCCTCTCGCCTTAGTCTCATTCGCGCAAAATATCGAATCGAAATCACTCATCCCATGTAGTTGCAACGTGCCCAGGTCGCCAAATATCGTTAAATTGGAACCTTATGAGATTTCTCGCCTTCCTACTCCTCGCGTATACCGCCGTCATGCTGCTGATCCATGTATCGATAGCAAAGCTTCTCAGAGAATGGGGTGGGCCAACCGAATCTTGGATCAAAATGCAATTTTCCCCACAGCGAGCCCTGCGGGTTGAGGCTCTTTACTGGGCATTCAGTCTCGCCGGTTGGGTTCTCTGGCCGTCATTTGCGTGGAAAACCATGGTGGTTGTGTTCGCAGCCATCCATCTTGGCATTTGGGTGGCTAGTGAGCTGCACGTGATCCCATTGAACATCGGGAATGTTCCGTCGGCCCAGACAAGCAAGACGAATCGAATCATCATTGCCTTTGATCTGGTTGAAGCTGTTGCGCTGCTTGCAATGGCCTGGCTCACCTTGTCCTACGTGCTGCACCCAGGACAGCACCTTCTGGCACAACACGTAGCCCAGCTCGCCTTTCCACATGCTTGTTCCCATTTGCTCGTTCTTCTGCACTGACAAATGCACGCACGGGGCTTTCCTCGAATCAGAGAGCGACTGCGTGGGGATTCTTCGCGGATGTGATTTACGTCACTGAGTCAACTACCTTAAGGACTTAGTCTGAAAACGTCGGCGAGTGCCTGCACATCGTACCGTGCGCCACCTTCCGCTCGTCGGCTTGGAGCCAGACCTGAACCAGCATTGTCATTTCGAACAATTCATCCTCCTCTCCAGTGCATTCGCGGGAACGAAGGAGTAGGAATGAGTGTAGTGACAGAATTGCCGATCATTGATACCAACGCCGCCCGCATCGCTGGAGAGCGGATGAGCCAGCGGCTAGTAACCGCCTTCGTTTTGAGTGGCATCTTTTTCATGATGCTGCCCGGTACCTTTCTGGGCGTATGGAACCTGGTAAGCATTTCCGAGGCGCATAATACCGCAACACTTCCTCAGGCGTGGTTGCAGGCTCACGGGCAGGCACAGCTCTTCGGGTGGGTCGGTTCCTTCATCCTCGGCATTGGCTTCTATTCGCTCACCAAGATGCAGAGCGGACGGGCCTTTCCTGCGCGAATGGGCTGGACGGCGTGGTTTCTTTGGACCGCAGGCGTGACTTTGCGTTGGCTGGCGGGCGTGACCACCTGGAATTGGAGGGTGGGGCTGGCATTGTCCGCAGTCTTGCAGCTTGCCGCATTTCTTCTCTTCTACGCCTCCGTCCGTCGCCATCGTCCACATACTTCACATAGTTCGGCAAAGCCAGAAGTGTGGATGAAGATTGTTTCCGTTGGTACAGTGGGCTTCCTTGTCACGCTGGCCGTGAACTGCGGAATCTTGTTCCGGCAGGCCTGGATTGGAGATTCGCCCGCGCTGCCACATGTCCTCGATGAGAAGTTTGTCCTTCTGGCAATCTGGGGAATCTTCGTTCCGACGATCTGGGGGTTCAACGCGAGATGGCTGCCCACCTTTGCCGGGCTGAAAAAACCAAACGGCCGTCGCCTCCTGCTTGCATACGCCTTCAGCGTCGTTGGCATCGTGACAACATTTTCTGGATGGCTACCGGTAGCGGGCGTTGCGCTGCTTTTTGCGGCACTCCTCTCGATTGACGCGCTGCACGTCTGGGAGCCGTCGATCAATCCGCCAAAGCTGTTGAATATCCATCCGAGCTTTGTCGTATTCATTCGCCTAACTTACGTGTGGCTGCTTCTTTCCTGTCTGCTCGCGCTGCTTGCAGCACCATTGGATCGATCGGGAGGGTTCTGGGGAGCGAGCCGCCACGCATTGACGGTCGGATTTGTCGCCGGAATGGTCTTCTCCATTGGACACCGCATCCTGCCCGCCTTTTGCGGCATGTGTGTCCTCTGGAGCAAACAACTCATGTTCTGGTCTCTGTTTTTGCTTTATATCGGATGCTCGCTGCGCGTGGCGGCGGAACCGCTTGCCTACGAACATCTCTGGGCGCCGGCTTGGAAACTTTTGCCCTATTCCGCAGTGTTGGAATTAACGGCAGTCAGTCTTTTTGCTCTCAATATTTGTGTCACCATGTATCGGCCGCCTCCGCATCTTCGTCTCCAAACGAAGCCGTCGCCGTCACAAGGAGCGGCATAAAACCGCATAAATAACTGCGGACGGTCATTCGCGCTGGGGGTCCCTCCGGCCGCCGACCACCAGGTCTCATGGCTTATGGTGGACGAATTCTTCGCGCGATTTAGGGATCTGATGATGGATCGCGGTGGCTCAGATCTCCAGCTTCATCCAGGCCCTTCAGTAACAAATGGAAAAAGATCATGCCACCATAGCCTTTCCATTTGCTCAAAACCTTCTCGGTACGTTTGTAGTCGAGCTTCTTCCGAAGGTGCAGCCAGCGTTCCAGGCTGTTTTTGGCGCCGACGTCATCCCCTGGAAATACATCGATTCTTCCCAGACCACGAAGTAATACGTATTCCGCAGTCCAGCGTCCGACTCCACGTAACGCGATCAAGCGATCCAAACATTGTCGATTGTCGAGTCCGAAGAGCTCTTCCAGGTCGAGCTGACCATCGGCTATGGATTGTGCCACTCCAATCAGTGCTCGCGCTTTGCTCCCGCTATATCCAAGAGGCCGCAGGTCCGTTGGATCCAGCCTGGCCAAGTCCTCAGGGCGAGGGAATGCATACATCCCTTGGCCAAAAGGTAAACCGCAACGTTCGGCTAGTCGGTTGAGAAAAATGATCCCAACCGTCAGGCTCAACTGCTGGCACGTAATTCCATTCACCAGCGCTTCAAAGACTGTAGCGAAGCGCGGAGGCTTGAAGCCGCGAAAACGTCCGACCAGTTCGCCCAGGCGGGTATCGTGCGACGAAAACTCATAGAACACGGACAGGTCTTGCCTAATTCCCAGGAGCCGCTCCAGCGTGTTGACAACTTTTTGCTTTGTCTCAGGAGGGAGTGACTGGCCCGTGACGGTGACGTCCAGCAAATTCCCTCGCTGAGTTGCCGTAACCAGCAGCGGTTTGTCACGAATCGGGATGACCCGGTGATAGGTCGTTCCATTCCATGCATCGATTGCATTCATGGATCGGCGGCGTAATGTCCAAACTGTAAGATCCAATCGAAACGGCATCGTCGGTCGAATGGAGAAACGAACTGTTCCAGGATGGGATGCCATTACGCTCTATTCTCGTGCGGCACAGCCAATGTCAAAACGCGATAGCGCCGGGAACGCAGTTGGATATTAATCCGCAAGGTCACAAGATCGTTATGTTCCGTTCTGACAGCCATTCTTACACCCTTGCCACCACGAGCCTACAGCCTGGATCGGATGGCATCAGTAACTTACATCACGTGTCTGCTGGCATCCCGTACGAAGGCGCAGCTTGTGCATGAAGTCCCGTCGCAAATTCGAAAACAAGATGCGAATAGAAAAAGGCCACCCATCGGCGGCCTTTTCTCATTCATTCGTGTTTCATTCGTAGCCGATCATTGGGTTATCGGGCCAGCAGCAATCAGTCTCCCATCACCGGCTCTTCTTTTGCCGCTTCAGAAGCCGAATCACCGAGTTCTTCCTCGTGAGCCGGCTGTGCCAAGTTGGCTTTGCGAGCGCGAATCCTTTCCTCACGTGCATTCTTCGCAATACCCGACTTCTGGAATGTATCGTTGGCCGCCGCGTGCACATGCTCCTCGTTCAGCACTAGCGTGTTGTCCGTATTCACCATACCTACCTTCTTACCGCCCGCGAAGATCTCGTGCCGTCCCTGTTCCTCATACCACTTGCTCAACGTGGACGTCATGTGCATCTTCTCGATGATGTTGCGCCAGCCCACTCCGGTGTTGTAGGCACAGAAGCTGATCTCACCTTCCTGCGTCGCGTAGGGGATGATGCACTGTTCAGTACGACGGAAATCATAATTGAACAGATCCTGGAACCACATGCTGGCGATAAACAGGAAGTTCCAGCGATCAGCCCGGCGCTTCTCAATATCTTCCATGGTGCGATCGCCCGTCACCTTGCCATAGTTGCGGCCAGTTGCGCCGAAGCTCTTGTCGAACTTCTTCAGCATGTCCTGGATATGGAAGTGCGTCGGCGACTTGAATGGATCGTAGTTGCGCAACATCGCCAATGTAACTCCAAAGATCGATAGGAACTTGCCCCGGGCCGCGTCATTGATCTTCGCCACATCCTTTGCCAGTTGGTCGGCATTGATGAAGGCTGTCACAGGAACAGCTTCCTTGGTTTCCTTGTCGACCATCACCGCCATCCCCATGCCGCAATCAGGATGACATCCGCAGGACAGCTGCCCCCAGTCATTATCCGGCCCATGAACCAGGTCGGCCCAGTCGGAGAACGTGCTCATAAAGCTGATGGGGAACCAATCGCGGGCCGGCTCGCCGAGACCGATCTGATCCTTGATGTCGTGGGCAAGATGGCTTTGCGTATACCGTTGAGCAATCCTGCGCTCATCGCTTAGCCCTTCGTCACGACCCGTAAAGGAAACCGGTTGGAAGCTGACGAAGTTGATCGTCTTCGGGTTAGCAAGCGCAAACTGAATGATGCGACCTACCTGCTCGTTATTGATCCCGTTGATGATGCAGGTTACGGGAACGACGCTCACGCCCGCTTCATGCAGGTTGTGAATGGCTTGCAATTTCACGTCGAACAGGTTGCCAACCTTGCGGTGCGAATTCGCCCCATTGCCGATTCCATCGAACTGCAGATATGCGTAGCGCAAGCCAGCTTCTGCGGCCGTCCGGCAGAATTCCTTGCTCTTGGCAAATTCGATGCCGTTTGTCGCCGCCTGTACCGAGTTGTAACCCACCTTGCGCGCGTAGGCGATTGCATCCAGGAAATACGGCGAAATCGTCGGCTCGCCGCCGGAGAACTGCACCGACATCTGGCGACGCGGCTTGATCGTGATCGCGTTATCCAGCATCGTCTTGATGTCTTCCCACTTCAACTCATGGACAAAACCAACCTGATTGGCGTCCATAAAGCAGGGATCGCACATCATATTGCAACGGTTGGTCAGATCGATGGTCAGCACCGATCCCCGGCCGTGCGTGATGCTCGATGTGCCATGGTTGTGCAGTTTTTCATCGTTGTGGGTCTTGATATCGCGCCCCGGAAAGGTCTTTTCCAAATGAAGCAAATGTGCCGGGTCGATGGACATCACATCTTCAAAGTGCCCGTGCTTGGGGCAGTCCTTCACCATCAGGATCTGGCCATCACGCTCGATGATCTGTGCCTTGATTTCGCCGATTTTCTCATTCAGAAGAAGCTCATGCGGCAGCTTGCCTTCAATAATTTGCTGCCGAATCTCCGGTACGCACTTAGGACAAAGCGAGTCCGTCGTGCGCGGCCAACCCAGTGGCGGCTTCTCTTTCTGGTAAGACTTCAGCAGCGGTTTATCTGACCACCTCGGAATAAACGAATCGTTGGGGTTGATCCTATTGACCTTTTCGAATACGGACCACATGCCTTGTGCAGCGATCGTTACGGCTTTCTCTGCGAGTTTTACGGTTTTTGACATGGATGTCATTCTCCTAAATTCGTGACGGAGCGGCGCTTTCACAGGCTCTGGGGTTGATTGTTTTCTCAGAACCAAGCCGTCTCACATTGCCTAATTACTCAACCGCTTATCGGAGTTTCAATCTGCCTTGAGGCTCCAACTTTTTTTAGACGCGTGGTAGGACATGTCGGGTGCCCTGTCGTGCGCCGCGCTTCTGGTAATCTAAGCATCATCCAGAACATAGGGAAAACCTCTTTCACCGAATGGAGCAATTCATGCACTCGATGGGCATTAACTCTGGTGAATGGAACTACTAGAAAAGAAGACGTAAACGGTCTTGTTTTCTAGCACTTTTG
>JBDTBI010000117.1:0-6618 GCA_039924215.1 Acidobacteriaceae bacterium | reverse complement strand
ATCAGGACCATGTTCAGGGCTTGTCCGTGATGGCGCGGCAGTGGAACGTTCCCGTCTTCGCGACTCAGGCGACCCATGCGGCGTGGCGAGAATGGATCACTCCACGCACCACAATGAGCTTTAACGCGTGGCTGGATTTGCGCCGCCAGGAATATGCAGCGTCCGGTTCCGCTGCGGAAGACACATCGGGTGAAATTGCAGTCCTGGCAGCTTCGGCAGAGCAATCCGAGCTGGCGCGAGCAGAGGAATTACCCTCTGCCATTCCTGCGAAGAAAGATCCAGCCTACCTCCCTTGCGTGGAACACTTTCGTGCCGGGCTCTCGTTTGACGTGGGCGATATTTCTGTTACTCCGTTCACCATTCCGCATGATGCGGTCGACCCGGTTGGGTTTGTCCTGCAGGCGGAAGGAATGCGGATTGTTGTCGCCACGGATCTGGGGTATCTGGCGCCGAATGTCCGCATGCATTTGCGGGGGGCGGACGTATTGATCATCGAGTCCAACCATGATGTGGAAATGCTTCGCGATGGGCCGTATCCGTGGGTGGTGAAGCAGCGGGTCTTGTCCCGCGTGGGGCATCTTTCAAACGATACCCTGGGCGAGTATCTGGCCTCCGAGTATGATGGTGGCGCGCGGTATGTGGTTCTGGCGCATCTTTCCCAAAGCAACAATCTGCCGGAGCTTGCGCGGAGTTCGGCGGAACGGGCACTCGGAGGGAAAATGAGTTTACTGGGAAATCAGGTTTTGCTGGCATCGCAACACCAGCCACTTGAATCTATTCAGTTATAAGGGCGGTATCCGATTCTTCGTTTCTTTGCTACCGTTTACGTTACAATCGAGTCTGTATAGGTAGGTCGTTTGGTAACAGCAGGTTTCGTGGAAATCAGGAGAATATGGGAAAAGTTCGTTGTATCGACCCCACAATTGGGGACATCCTTGCTGGATGGCGGTATGACATCTCCGGGTTATATCCTGAAATGCGTACCGATTACGAGGAACACCTACGCGCATGCCACCAATGCCACACCCGCCAGCAGTTCCATCGCGCGGTGGACGTACTGCTGATTGGAATCTCGACTGCGGCCATCGCAACTTTCGTCGTGGCATTGCTCGTACTCCACAGAATTGAGCCGTTGCGGGACTGGGTGATTCTGAATTTGCAACTGCATCAGTTGTCTCTGGTCGTCAGTGTTGAGCGGGTAGCGATTCTGGGTCTGCTGATGTCGCTTCTGGCCTGGATCCTTGTTGCGATTGTGACTCCAGCGCCAACCTATCTCAGCCAACAGGCTCGCGCGCTGCAGGAGCGTATCCCGGAAGAGCTTCGCGAACACCTGCCGAAACTTTCCGCCTGATCCGTTCCTATTGACTCGCAGCAGCCGTGCTGGTGAAGTCCGGCTCCCGTCCAAATATTCGCAGTGGTGGAACGGCTTCGTTGTAGACGAGGCCGTTTCCGTTAGACGGACGGGCGATCCGCCAGAATCAGCGGAGAGGGACCAGGAACGTCCAGTTTGCGTACATTCACAAAGCCTGCTTCCTGGAGCCATTCCTGAATTTCGCTGAACGAAAATGTATTCCCCACAGACGTGTTGACCAGCATATTCACAGCGAAGATCAGGCTGCCCACAGGGCCGTTGCGGTCTTCATTCACCAGAAATTCTGCGATTGCGATGGTGCCTCCGGGGGCGAGTGCCTGGAAGGTCTTTTTCAATACCTGTCGGCTGCGCTGCTCGCCTTCTGAATGAAGAATGTGTCCCAGGGTTGCAACCTGATGGCTCGTCCCAAAATCAGCTTCCATCAAATCTCCAGGTGCGAAGGTGAAGCGGTCGGCAACGTCGAATTTGTTTGCCACTTGCCGTGTTGTCGGCAAGACACCTTCCCAGTCCACAGCCCGGACCCGTACGTTGGGCGAAGCCTGCGCCAGCGCAATTCCCCAGACGCCTGATCCAGCAGCCAGATCGAGTACCGATACGGCGTTGCCGGCGTTGAGACTTTCCAGACTGCCCGCCAATGCGCGCGCCGATGGGTAATTCATGGGGAAAAGGTCTTGCACAAATTGCGCAAAAAACTCCGCTCCTTGCTGTTCCTTGTTCACGCTTTCCGCCGGTTGGCCGGATTGCACGATTTCCGTGAGATGGAGCCAGTTTGGCATCAACTGCTGACTCAGGTGGCGAAACAAGCCGCCCTGAAATCCGGGCTTCGTGCTCACCAAAAAGGCTGCGCTTTCTGGGGTCAGTCCGTAAGAATCTTTGCCGGATTTTTCGAGGAAGCCGAGGCCCACCAACAGGTTCAGCAATGCGGACAAACCGCGTGGAGAGCTCTGCGTGGCGGCTGCAATCGCATCGAGTGTCTTGCTGCCTGAATCCAGCGTGTCAAAGACATGAAGCCGCACGGCAGCTTCAATTGCCAGAGGAGGGGCATATCCCCAGGCCATTTGCATCAATCGTTCGGGTGTGACTTGCGTGGCGGGAATCTTTGCGGAGTTCATTCAGGGCCTTCTAAAGTGATTTTGCGATGCGACCCAGTATAGCAACGGATAAAAAATTGTTCGAAGCGGGCAGGGAAGAGGTGTTTCTAAAAAGCAGAGGGCTGGTCCGGGACTTTCGATCAGAAAGGAAAGAGGTAAATGGCCACCGCCGGGACAGGTGCAAGCAAGAGTGGCCGGGATGAGAGCCCTGGGCTGACATAGCGAGATTTGAGGGTGCGAAAGGATCTATGCCTGGCCCTGTTTCTTGCGTTTCAGATCCGCGCATTTCATCAGCACCGTCTGATGCAATTGAGTACGAATTGATTCCGGCAATTCATACAGTTCGTCATTGCGATAGACTTCGATGGTCTGACGAGTCGTGTTGACGGTGACGTGGCAATGGTCACACCCGCTCATATGCTGCTCCAGCTCAGAACGCAATGTGGCAGCCGTTTTTGCATCAAAATAATCGGTAAGATTGGCAAGAAATTCTGTGCAGTTCACGACGCTTGTTCTCCTGTGGGAACCCGGAAGTATCGGCTCAACCGTTCGCGCAATTGCAGTCGAGCACGCAGCAAACGGCTTTTGACGGCGGGCACGCTCAGTCCCAGCGCTTGAGCGGTTTCCTCGGTTGATAAGCCATCGATGTCCCGCAGCGCAAAGACGGTGCGAAATCCCGGTGGCAAGCCTTGAATGGTTCGGCGAAGGATGTCTGCCAGCTCCGCCTGATTGTAGTTTTGTTCAGGATTCGGCATCCAGTCGGCGAAATCACGTGGAATGGAACCCTCCTCCGTCTGAATCTCATCGTCCATGGAGACGGTTTTTTGCGAACGGCGTTTGCGCAGTCGCATCAAGGACTCATTGACGGCGATACGCACCAGCCAGGTATAGAACTTTGAATTGCCCTGGAATTGGTTGATCTTCTGAAACGCCTTGAAGAAGGTGTCCTGTACGATGTCTTCCGCGTCCTCACGATTTTGCGTGATGTGAAATGCGATGCGAAAGATCTGTCGGTCATATTGACGCATCAGTTGTTCAAATGCGCTTAAATCTCCAGCCTTCACCTTCTCGACGAGCAAAAGGTCGGGATGGAGGGCGTTTGCCGCCTGTTCTTCCGGAGTCAACGTAGTTGGCATGATTCGAGGGTGACCCTTTCGGTCTTACTGCTCTCCATCGTGCCTCGAAAAAACTCAAAGTCACAATGCCGTTGCAGTTGATTAGATGGTAGAACGAGCCAACGGTTGCGCACAAATCTGTGATGTAGCCGGGAATTTCGTCCGCCACTTTGTTTTTGCCAGTGATACCGCTAGATTGGTACATATATGCTGTTTTTTGATGTTGCCAGGACGAGTCGAACCCGCTTCCGCCTGCAGAATCTGACGCGCTTTCGGCTACGGCTACCGGGGCACGCGCATGTCCTGACAGTTCTTGCTGTTTTCGTTCTTTTCGCGACGGCCCCAGGATTGGCCCAGCAGGCTGACACCGCAACCCATCGAAAGACTGACACGGCGACACATTCCACAAAAAAACATGCGGGCGCTGCCGCCACCCATCGACGCGCGCGTTCGCGTACCGGTTCAACGAAGCGCCGCACTACGCATCGAAGAGCTGTGCATCCTACCCGCAAAGCGGTCCATCACGAGACCAGCACACACCGGGGTCGAGCCAGAGAAGTGCATACGCGCACCCGGCGGCGCGCTCGTCGCCATGTCAGCGCGCGGGAACTGGCCCGTGCACGCCAACTCCATCACGCGTTCGTGGTTTCATCCCAACTGCGTCCCATGGCGCAGCAACTGATTCAGGAACGCACGCCGCAGGCCTATGCCGGGGTTCGCCGCTATGCGCAAGCACATACGGGGGAGGCATCGGCAGCGGCCTATATGGCCCTGGGCCAGGCGCACTTGATCGACGGCAAATTCAAAGACGCGGCCGAGGCGTTTCTGGAGGCAAACCGCAAGGGTGAAGCGTTGGATGACTATGCGGATTATCTGGGTGCCAAGGCGAACATGGGGCAACAGAAATATGCCGCAGCCGAAGTTCTCCTGCAGGATTTTGCGCAGCGACATCCGGACAGCGTTCTTATCGATCATGCCGTGCTGCTGCTTGCCAACGTCAAACTCAGCGAGGGGGATCCGCAGGACGCCATGCAGCAGCTGGCCAAGCTGGATGGCAGTTCGCTGGCGAAATCCACCGACTATCTTTTTGTGCTGGCCAAGTCAAACCAGCTTGCCGGCAACCGCCAGAAGGCGCAACAGTTGTACACCCGCCTTTATCTGGGTGACCCGACAAGCAGTGAGGCAGCGCAGGTTCCGGCCCAGTTGCACCAGATGGGTATCAGTCCGCCGTTTACGATGGATGAAAATATTCGCCATGCGGGTGCGTTGTATGTGGCAGGACAGTACGCACAGGCGGCAGCCGAATATCAATCGCTGGCGCAAGATCCTGCTGTAGTCGGGACTGCGCAGGTGAATGATCTGCTGGCGCGGGCTGCGGTCGCAACATTCAAGCAGCAGAAACATGTGGACCCATCCCAGGTGGCGCGGCTGTCCGACACGGATAACGAGGCCGGAGCCACGCGGCTCTACCTGCTGATGGAAGAGGCCCGCGATAATAAGGACGCCGCGCAGGTAAAGACGCTGATCGCGCAGATTCAGCAGCGCTTTCCCACCAGCCGATGGACAGCGGAGGCGCTCTATTCCGCCGGGAATATGGCTCTGCTCGTTCATGATCTGCCGACCGCAATTCAATACTACGGAGATCTGGCGGAGCGGTTTCCGCACAATTTTATGGCACCCCTCAGCCATTGGCACGCGGCATGGCTGAATTACCGGTTGGGCGACAAGAAGACAGCGGCGCGGTTATTCGATGAGCAAATTGAGCGGTATCCCGACGACACGCACTTGTCGACGGCGATCTACTGGCGAGGCGTCGTGTATGAGGAGGTCGAGAAAAATCCCGCGGCAGCGGCGGCCTGTTATCAGAAACTCGTCACTACATTTCCCCAGTATTACTATGCCGATCTGGCTCGGCAAAGACTGGCGAAACTGGGCGCCGTCGCTCCATCTACATTGCCCATCCTTGCCAATATCGATGCTCCTTCTGTGCCGGAACTTTCGACGGAGATTCCCGAGGGTGACATCCATGTAGAGCGAGCCCGGCTGCTGGCGAATGCGGGACTGTACCAATACATCGTGCCGGAAATCAGCACCAGTCCGGATAGCAGAACCTGGAGAGCGTATGCCGAGGCACAGCTTTATGGTTCGGATGGAGAGACCTGGCGATCACTGCGCATTATGAAGCAGAAGGTGCGGTCTTATTTCTCAATGCCGATCGATTCCATCCCTCGCGGGTATTGGGAGCTATTATTTCCGCAGCCATACTGGGCTGCGTTAGAAAGCAGCTCAAAAAAACAGGGCCTCGATCCGTACCTGGTTGTATCGTTGGTCCGTCAGGAATCGGAATTCAATCCCAAGGTCATCTCTTATGCGAATGCATGGGGGCTGATGCAGTTGCTTCCGAAGGTAGGTAGTAGGTTGGCGCACAAAGAACGTGTGCATCCCTATCGGACCGCTTCCTTGCTCAATCCGGATCTAAATCTCAAACTGGGGACTGCGTATTTTCGGGAGTTGATGGATGAGTTCAACGGGCAGCCGGAATATGCGCTGGCGGCCTACAACGCCGGGGATGACCGGGTGAAGGCTTGGCTGGCGAACGGTCCTTATGCCAGCATGCCGGAGTTTGTGGAATCCATCCCTTTTACCCAGACGCGGGAGTATGTAGAGGCAATCATGCGCAATCGGGAAGTCTATCACCGGTTGTACGCATCACCGAGCAGCACGTCCGTCAGTGATCGAGGCGCGACTCCCAGTAGCCGCCAAGGCGGCAATCCTTAGGAGCCACTGCAAGGAGCCACCGCACGCAGTTTCAGTTGAGACAGGCGATTATCTGTCGTGCCGTTACCAGGCGCGACTCGCACAAAATTCGATAGAATCGGTTGCACTGGCGTTCTATTAGCCCGGATGGCGAAATCGGCAGACGCAGCGGACTTAAAATCCGCAGGCCGCAAGGCCGTGGGGGTTCAAGTCCCCCTCTGGGCACCACCCTTAACGCCTGCGCATGGCGGCACCAGTTCATTTCGCGCGGTTAAGGTTTGTG
>JBDTBI010000116.1:0-6423 GCA_039924215.1 Acidobacteriaceae bacterium | reverse complement strand
CGGGCCCGGAGGTGGCCATACAGACGCCCAGACGTCCGGTGTATTTTGAGTAACCCAAAGCCGCGAATGCAGCCGCTTCCTCGTGCCGCACCTGAATGAACTTCAATTTTTCCTGATGCGTCCTGAGCCCTTCGAACAGACCATCGATACCGTCGCCGGGAAAACCGAACACTGTGTCCACGCCCCATGCGATCAGGCGCTCAAATAAAACATCGGCCACTTGCTTGCTCATTGGTTCCTCTTTTCAGAATGATTCTGCGACTCACGGCCCGATAAAATCTTGTTGAACGGGCTACGAAACGGATCTGTTTCATGCACGGAAATACGCCACACAAGCTCAAGGAGAATTGCTGCAAACGATCTTCCCACACGTCGGTTAGAAGACAACTTCAGACTGTTGGATGCTCGGACAGCATGAATGAGGATCGACGGAGCGATGGAATTGAAATTCTGTTCGCGGTCTCGCACAACGCCGGTAGACAACCATTGCGATCCAGGGGGAATCCTCTGAACTGTGGAAAAAATATCGAGCACGACTGTGCGCTTCTACACAATCCCCACGGATGCGCCGGAAGCAGATGGAACAATCTCCTGGAATGCCACCACCATGGTTCTTGTGGATTTGCATGCCGGCGATGCACACGGCATGGGATACACCTATGCCGACGCTGCCACAGGCAAGGTTGCTGAACACCTGCTGAAAACCGTGATTTCCGGCTGCGATCCCTTCCAGCATGCAGCGCACTGGATGAGCATGCAGCGGTCGGTGAGGAACCTTGGCAATCGCGGGATTGCGGCCATGGCGATCTCCGCCATCGACATAGCGCTGTGGGACCTGAGAGCGAGACTGCTGGGCATTCCGCTCGTTCATCTTCTCGGTACCGCGCGTGAATCGATTCCGGTGTACGGCAGCGGCGGCTTCACATCCTACGATGACGACCAGTTACGATCGCAACTTGGAGGATGGGCAGAGGAAGGCCTTCCTTTCGTCAAGATGAAAATCGGGACGAATCCAGACGACGACCCACGCCGTGTGCAAGTGGCGCGCAAAGCTGTTGGCGATGAAGTTGGACTGTTTGTCGACGCGAACGGAGCCTATACAGCTAAGCAAGCGATTCAACTGGCTGAGGTGTTTCACGACTCCAATGTCACATGGTTTGAGGAGCCAGTCAGTTCTGATAATCTGGCCGGACTTCGCTTCATCCGCAGCCAAGTACCGGCGCCGATGGAAGTAGCGGCAGGAGAGTACGGTTACACCGTGCCGTATTTCGAGCGTATGCTGGCGGCGAAAAGCGTCGATGTGCAGCAGGCGGATGCGACCCGAGCCCAGGGAATCACCGGATTTTTGAGCGCAGCCGCCTTGTGCGACGCGCACCAGATTGCTCTTTCCGCACATTGCGCGCCCAGCATACACATGCATGCCTGTTGTGCCGTGCCGCGCGCGCGCCACCTGGAATTCTTTCACGATCACGCCCGCATCGAACGCATGTTCTTCGATGGATTTTGTGAACCGCGTCAGGGCCACATGTTTCCGGACAGGAATCGTCCGGGGTTAGGATTGGAGCTGAAAGAAAAGGACGCGGAGAAATTTCTCGTCTGAAGATTTTGCTGCTCTGACGATCTTGCAACCGGGAACATCGCCCGACCATCCCGCGGAACGTACGCGATAACAAGGAAACATATTCCCATATCTATCGAAGAGGACACTGTATGAAACTGCAGGACAAAGTTGCAATCGTGACTGGATCAGCCAGCGGAATCGGGAAGGCAATCGCCCTGGGGATGGCTGCGGAAGGCGCTGCCGTTGTCGTGGACTACATCGGGAAAGACGATTCGGCCAATAAAGTGGTCAGCCAGATTCGAAGCGCCGGTGGAAGAGCGCAGGCGATTGAGGCGGATATTTCCAATCCAGACCAAGTAAATAATCTGGTGCAGCAAACGATCAAGACAATGGGGCGGATTGATATTCTCGTCAACAATGCCGGGCTCGAATACAAGCACCCGTTTACGGAATATCCGCTGGATCTGTGGCAAAAGGTGATCGCCGTCGATCTGACCGGTCCATTTTTGTGCGCCCAGGCCGCAGCCAAAGCGATGATCCAGCAAGGAAATGGCGGACGCATCATCAACATTTCCTCCGTTCATGAAGACCTGCCGATGCCGACCAATGCTCCTTATTGCGCGGCCAAGGGCGGCCTGCGGATGTTGATGCGCACCATTGCCGTGGAATTGGCTCCGTATAAGATCACAGTGAATAACATTGCCCCGGGTGCGATTTTTACGCCCATCGACGCCGATGTGGAATCCAACACGAAAGTTGAAGATACATTGATGGCGGAAATTCCGCTGGGGCGCTGGGGTAAACCGCAGGAAGTGGCGGGCCTTGCTGTCTTTCTGGCGTCCGAGGCAGCGTCGTATTGCACTGGCAGCACGTTCTTCATCGATGGCGGCATGATGCGCCAGGCTGGCAGCCTGTAACTGTCTGAGATGGCTGGAATACGATCGATCCAGCGTCTTCTACGTGAAACTCAGGCCAGCGCTGACTCCGGTCGAAATCCATGCTGCCAGCGTGTCTCCGATTGCCGCACAGGCACGGCCAACAGCGCATAGTAGTTATCGGTCAGATATCCTTCGTAACCCATGGGAGTTCCGTCCCAGCGCCGCCAGTCGCTACGCCTGCGGCTTTCAGAAAATCCCTGCGCTTTAACATCTTCCAGGAACCTCTTTGTCTTTCTATTGTTCGCTCGCGGCCACCATACCTGAAACGCCTCCAGCGCTGGCAGGCATTGATCGAGGTTTCATTTTAGGCCTTGACCACAGACCGTAGCTCTGGAGCTGCGCCGTCTGCGAGGCGGAGAGATGGGTTCCTGCGCAAGATGTCCATGACACCCATCACCATTTGGTCATCGAATGTCGAGGCCTGGCGCAGCGGGACGGGATAACATACCACGACCTCCAGACCGGAATTGATGAACCTTATCCGCGCATATGGCCTGGGCGTCTCAATGGGCAAACCAACGGTCGCTTCAATGTTGCTGTGCTGTTTTTCGAGAAGAGGCCGATACTCTGCGTAGGCTTTATCGACGAGCGCGAGCAGCTCTTTTTCCGCCAGCTCCACATCGCTTTCGCGATTCAGAGGAAGTCCGATCTCACGCCAGGAATATTCCGTGCCAGGAAGTTGCTTAAACAGTGGGTTCGTTTGAAACAGGACGGAATTTGGAAACACCCCGATGCGGCCGGTCGGCTTCAGGTCAATGTCGCTTCCAGCCAACTCCATCAAATAAAAACGGACCAGCCCGATGTCCACCACGTCGCCGGTTACGCTATTGGCAGCGTTGTAGACGACGGTCACCCGATCGCCAACACGAACGCCATAGCGCCCCACCAGGAAAAAATAAGCTGCTATAGACAAAATCACGGCTTGCAATGCAACGGCGATGCCAGCCGTGATCAAGCCGGCATACGTAGCCAGCGAACTGAAGTCGCTGACAAACCCCAAAAGGATAACCACGACCATAAAAAAGCCGGTTACGACACGGCGCACTACCAGAAATTGGCGTCGGCGCCGTGCGTCGCGGATGTAACGTAAGCTGCCGCGACGCCATAACTCAGAGAACAGCCAGATCAAGACGAGCGCGATGAGAAGCGTGGCAACCCGGAGCAACAGAGAACGCAAGATAACGGTGTACTCATGCTGGAGGGAGTACTTCAACTGTCTTAAATTTGCCCGGCTTTGATCGACTAGTATGAGTTGTTGGCTCAACGGTAAGGTGGCATCAGAGAGTTGTTTGAAATGCTGCACCAGCTCCTTCATCTGGCGTTGTTTTTGCTGCGACGTTTCCGGAGCCGTGCCGGCGGACGAGGCGGCGGGCGCAGTCATTTCGTGCAGTGTGGAGTTTGCGTCAGCCGGATTACCAGAACCATTCGCGACATTACCGGATGCTGCCGTTCCGCTGGTCCCCGCAACATTTGCAAGCTGAATTTGCCCCTGCTGCAAGGTGGCGCGCAACGCCGCCAGCAAGGGAGTGCGGAGTTGCTGCGTTGCCGCCTGCAGCCGCGCGGTCTCATCCTCCAACTGATCCAAAGAACGCATACCGCCCATAAGATGGAACATTTGTCCCATCTGCCCCACGAGTCCTTCGTTGCGCTGATTGCTGACGACTGGCATCTGGACCGTCTGCGTAGTTGTGGCAGAGGCACTGGCCGCCTTGGAGGCAGCTGACGCCGCGACAATGACCGCTCCAGGAAGCGCCACTCCAGGAACCGTTCGTTGCAGCGCCATAATTTTTGCGGTAAGTTCCGTCGCGGTTCCGCTGGCGTTCTCCGCGGAATTCATAAAAGAAGTGAGCTGCCGCAGGTTGTCTTGCAGTACCTGCGCCAACTGCAATTGGCCTTGCAGGGTGTCTTTCTGCATGGCAAGGGTGGAGCGCTGGCTGGGGCGGGCCGTCGAGATCTTCTTATTCACGGTGTCGAGTTGCGTTTGTAAGGTTTGGATTTGCTGACCGATGCTTTGCAGCAGTCTGGAGACGTTCTGAGCGTTGATCGCATTCTCAGTGTTGTCCGCGACAGGGCCTGGCTTCGAAGACGATTCCCCTATCAAGGCGGCCTGCGCCAATGCCGACTGGAACTCCAGCTTCACGACTTTTTGCGCGATCGCTTTTCCGCTTTCGACATACACCTCGTCTCCCGGAACAGCCAGATAGAATTCCGTGGTGGTCCATTGCCTGGACCACCGCAGCACCAGATTCAGATGGTCCGTCACCTGGGCTCCAGTGTTCGGGGCGGTCATCTGGGAAAATGCCGAGAAACAGAGCAGGAGGCACATCCCAATTCCCAATAGCCCCGTGCAGGCGCTTAGCCTGCGCATAAAGTTGCGTCGAATCCACATCGGATCTCCAGAATAACTTGGCATTCTCTTTTAGTATGCTCAGGCAGGAATAGGCCGAAAGAGTGACCCCAAAGACAGACAGTATTCGGTATTGCCGATCCAAATTGTAGCAGTGATGCGCGGAGAATAGAGACTCTGTTGCTGCCGGGCTCGTAGAACCCTGAAGAGGCAACCCGGAGGGTGCTCGGGTTTTTGCCGTGAGCGGCACGGATGGTATATTGCCTCGTAGTCGTACAGCGGAATCGAAATCTTTGGTAATGCTGTTCCGTTCGATTCTCTCTGAGAGCGGCTTTTCCATAATAAAATGAGCTCTATCTCTGCGAATTCTGCATTCATTTACGAGTCGAGTATTCCATTTCGGGTGCCGGGAGGAAAAGATGGTTCGATTGAAACCTTGTCTGTGGATCGCCGTGTGCGCGATCGTACTGCTCGGCGTTTTGCCTGCCAAAGCGCAATCGACCCTTGTTGCAGTCAGCTCTCCCGATCAACGGATCACTCTGCATTTTGCCGTTATACCGGGCACGGGGCAAGACGCCAGCGAAGGGCAACTCGTGTACTCGGTCACCTTCCGCGGCAAACCCGTTCTTGAGAACTCCGGACTGAGCCTGCAGTTGGAGAGCCAGCCACCACTCGGCACCGCAGTGCATATCGCCGGCAGCACGCACGGCTCGGGCGTGGACGATTACGTGTTGATTGGAGGCAAGGCCTCCCACGTGCATGACTCCTACAACGAAGTGACAGTACAGGCGGCAGAAGGTGCGAGTCCCGGCCGCAGGTTCGCCGTGGAAGCCCATGTTTACAACGATGCTGTGGCGTTTCGTTACGAAGTGCCGATGCAGGCAGCGCTGACACGGTATCAACTCACGCAGGAAAACACCGAGTTTCGCTTCAGCGATGACGCCACGGCATGGGCCATCCGCCTGCCGAATTACACGACCTCATATGAAAGTGAGTACATACGTCAGACGATCAGCGCACTGAACAACGGAGGCGACGCGCATAGCCGCATCCTGGTTGGAGCGCCGATGCTGCTGCATCTGCCCGGCGTGGCGTGGGCGGCCATCTGTGACGCGGACATCGAAGGCAATAGTGCGATGTACCTTGAAGCTGTTCCCGGCGACTGGGAAAATCATTCCCTGGTGACCAAGGTCTCGCCGCCCCTCGATGGACACGGCCCGGCGGTGGACGCAAGTCTGCCACACCATAGCGCGTGGCGCGTACTTCTGCTTGGCGACAAACCGGGAGCCTTGATCGAATCGAACGTGATCAGCGATCTGAACCCGCCGAACCGCGTGGCCGATACCAGCTGGATTCATCCCGGCAAAGCCTCGTGGGATTGGTGGAGCGGCGATCTCGACCCGGACGGAAAGCCCGCATTTACCACCAAGAACATGGAGTATTACGTCGACTTTGCCGCTGAATCCGGGTTCCCGTACATGATGCTCGACGCAGGGTGGTCGGGGCGCGATATTACCAGGCTGCGCGGCAATGTGGATGTGCCGGAGCTGGTGCGTTACGCCGCGAAGAAGAAGGTG
>JBDTBI010000115.1:0-2661 GCA_039924215.1 Acidobacteriaceae bacterium | reverse complement strand
GTCACGCCCACGCCTGAATCTCAGGCGCGAGCCAAAACCATCTATGGATACGACTGCGCCATGTGTCAGGGAGAGAACGGCAACGGGAAAGGTGACGTTGTTGCCGATATGAAACTCACAATGAAGGACTTTACCGATCCAACGGCTTTGAAAAACAGGACGGACGGAGAGCTTTTCTACATCATCAAGAATGGCAATGGAAAAATGCCTGGTGAAGAGAGCCGCGCAAAGCCGGACGAGGTGTGGAACCTGGTCATCCTGGTGCGCTCCTTTTCCAAACCGCAATAACAGTTCCTTAGAAAAATGTCTCCACGATATCGATGACCTGGTACTGGGAATCCAGCACTGGCAGATACCGCCATTTGTCGAAGGTCAGACAAGGGTGCGAAATATCCAGTCCGATCATGTCGCCCACGCGAATGTCATCTCCCTCGCCGATCTTCATATAGTCGTGCTGGTCCATCATGCGAAAAAGCTTCCACTCTTCAGGACAAGGATGCGGTGCAACCTCACCCGGCCTGTACTGAAGCGCCGGAGTCGGCAGACCGGCATCAAACGCAGCATCGCGCTTGCCCAGGGCCAAAATCGCTTTCTCTTTTTCTGGCACGGACTGTACGTAGGCCCAAAGTTGCAACGCAGGCAATAGGCTGGAGCGCATCTTATGAGCAATCGGATTCCGGGTTTGTATCTGCTTCTGTGCCTCCCGATACACGCCGACATCGTGCGTAAGGTAGCAACCGGGCCGTAAAAAAACTTCCATCGGGTATCCGATATCTGCTCCGGAGAATACGTCCGCCACAACGTCATACCATGCGGAGCCGGCACCCGTAAGGATCATCGGGTTTCTATCGAACAGCTTTTCTTGTACCAATAGGGAGGCGGTCTCCACGGCGCGCTGGAGAAATGCGCGAATCGATGCTTCATCTTCGAGCACGCCCTCATACACTTCAATGCCGCAGACTGCAATCGATTCCCGCCAACGATGCAGCGAAGCCACCAGCGCGTCGAGTTCGATTGAATTGCGAATGCCTGTGCGGCCGCCCTCAACCCCCAGCTCGATCAGAACGTTCAATTTCTGCTTGTGCAAACGGAAAAACTCACCAAGCTGATCAACTTGCTGCACGGAATCGACCAGGCAATAGTATTCAAATTTCTGGTCCCGCAACATGCGCGAGATGATCTCCATATTCTGCTTACCCACCAGCTGATTCGCCATCAGAACGCGCCGGACGCCATGCTCATACGCGACGCGGGTTTGCTGCGCGGTGGCCAGCGCGATGCCCCAGGATCCAGTCTGCAACTGACGTGCAAAGAGTTTGGGTGCCATGGTGGTTTTTCCGTGCGGGGCGAGTTGAACTCCATAGGACTGGATGAACTGCTGCATCCACGCAAGGTTATGCGCCAGCTTCTCTTCATATAAAACTGCCGTCGGCAGACTCAGGTCTTCCTGCAGCAGGTTCCATCGCTGTTCGAGGATGTCGTGCAACGTCATCGCGTCCGCCATCGGGCCCAGCCCCTTATTCAACGGCGCAATCGTCATCTCCCCCATATCCATCCTGGAATTTCCCGCCTCGCGCTCTGGATTCCCTTGCATGCCATTACCCCCGAAAACTTAAATGATATAAGCTTTGGAAAATACTGGAACAGACAAGAGTTCGTCTTGAACCCTTTCCAGATATAGAGGACGATTTTACAGGCAGAGAGGAAAGATGCCGAACTGCACAACCTTAATCCGTAACGTTTGGATTGCAGATGGCGGGGGAAGCCCGCTGGAGCAAGCCGACGTTGCGATTGACCAGGACCGAATCCTCGCCATTGGCAACCTGCGCGATATCAAAGCGGAAAATACTTTTGACGGCGATGGAAGAGTGCTGGCCCCCGGTTTCATCGATGTGCACACCCACGACGATACCAGCGTGATCCGCACGCCCGAGATGCTTCCCAAGCTGTCGCAAGGCGTGACTACCGTGGTGGTTGGAAACTGCGGCATTAGTGCAGCGCCGGTGCGGCTGCACGGCGAACCGCCCGATCCGATGAACCTGCTCGGGGACGCGGAAGCCTTTCGCTACCCAACGTTCGCCGCATACCGCGCAGCCATTGCGGCGGCGCAGCCTGCCGTAAACGTGGCGGCACTGGTCGGCCACACCGCCCTTCGCAGTAATCATATGGACCGGTTGGACCGCACGGCGACAGGCACAGAGATTGCAGCCATGCGTGCCCAATTGCAGGAAGCGCTCGACAACGGGGCCGTTGGGTTGAGTACTGGGTTGGCGTACCTGTCCGCATATTCGGCCTCGACGGAAGAGGTAATGGCGTTGGCGGACTTGTTGGCCGCGGCGGGGGCCGTGTACACAACCCACCTGCGCAGCGAAACGGAAACCATTCTGCAAGCAATCGACGAAGCAGCTCGGATTGGCAAGCACGCCAGCGGTCCCGTACTGATCTCTCACCTGAAATGCGCGGGCATCGCCAACTGGGGCCGCAGCACGGAAATATTGCAGCATCTCGACCACACACGGCAGGGCCAGCCAGTTGGCTGCGACTGCTATCCGTACGCGGCCGGCTCCAGTACCCTCGATCTGCGACAGGTGGATGAGCGCGTAAAAATTCAAATCACATGGTCCAGAGCGTATCCGGAACAGGCTGGACAAACGCTGGCGC
>JBDTBI010000114.1:0-9176 GCA_039924215.1 Acidobacteriaceae bacterium | reverse complement strand
GCTGGATCGGCACCGGTTCTGAAAATGAGGCGTCTGTTTTGCCGAATCGAATGGAGAAGCGATGGATCAGCATATTGCGCTTCTCATCCAGCATCCAGATGGCAAACATCTGGTAGGGAATCACGCGCTGCAACAGCTTTCCAACCCGCTCCAACAGCTGCTCCGGATCCAGAATGGAGGTCAGTTCGCGGCTGATCTCATGCAGCAATTCCAGCGTTTGTGCCTGCCGCGAGATGCGCGTATACAGTCGCGCATTCTCCACTGCAATGGCTACGCGAGAGGCCGTCAGCTGCAGCAGGTGCAGGTGTTCCGGTCGAAAATAATCGGCTTGCTCCGACTGAATGTCGATGACGCCGATCACGCGGTTCTTGGTCACCAACGGCACGGCGAGTTCTGACCGCACCCGCGAATTCGCATCGATGTAGTTGGAAAGCACGCTCACATCATTGATCAGCATCGCTTCCCGGCGCTCGGCCACCTGGCCCACCACACCTTCGCCCATCCGGATGTGCAGCCGCTCGACTTCGGGCGAGTGGCCGATCTGAAATCGAATACGCAGTTCGTTTGTGTGGTCGTTGAGCAGCAGGATGGAAAAAATGCGGTACTCGATCACCGCGCGCACCAGGTCCGCCACGCGATGCAACAGCGTCTGCAGATCCAGGGTGGTATTCAGCGCATCTGCCAGGCGGGTGAGAAAGTCGCTTTGCAGGGAATCGATTCTCGGCTCGCTGCTTACCGGCTCAGTCGATGCAGGACGGTAGTCCCCCTCAAATGCGTGGTGTTCAACAGGATCGGACTCAGCAGCTTGTTGCGGGTCGGTTGCTGGTTGGTCCGCGATCGCGTGATTCGGGGATGAATTTTCGGGCGTGGCTTGCTGTGGGTCTGGCGCGGTAATCCTGCGCGCGGATTTACGTTTCCTCGGGCTCATGTTCTGCTTCTCAGGATATCGCAGTAAGGAGAGATGGAGGACAGTTTTGCCGAGCCCACATCATGAAAGACGCAGCACGAAGATAGCATGCGGATTGCATGGACATGGAAGGGAACGGGCCTAACGGGCAGAGGTCGCGCTCTGTTCCGTCAGATAACTTTGCACCGTACGCTGCTGTTCCCTATAGCTTTCCACAATGGCCACACCGGACGAGGTCCCGATCCGGCTTGCGCCGGCTTCCAGCATGTCGCGGACTGCCTCCAGTGTGCGGATGCCGCCCGCCGCCTTGACGCCGCAGCGGCCGCCCGCCACTCCGCGCAGCAGGCTCACGTCCTCCACGGTGGCGCCCCCGGTAGAGAATCCAGTACTCGTCTTCAAAAAATCCACTCTCGCGGCCACGCAGAGTTCCGAAGCACGCAGCTTTTCTTCCAGAGTGAGCAGGCAGGTTTCCAGAATCACCTTGACCTGGGCTCCGGCGTCGTGCGCTAACTCCACCACCGTGCGCACGTCGCTTTGCACAGTCGCATTGTCGCCGCTTTTCAATGCGCCTATCTGGATCACCATGTCCAGTTCTCGCGCTCCCAGGCGCAGGACAGACTCGCTCTCCTCGCGTTTGCTATGGGTCAGGGAACCTCCTAGAGGAAACCCAACGACGGAACCAACCGTAATGCCGGAACCCGCAAGAGCGCTGTGGGCCAGCGCGACCCAGCAAGGGTTTACGCTGACGCAGGCGAAGCGATATCGCGCAGCCTCCTCGCACAGCCGCAGGATGTCGGTAGCGGTGGCATCCGGCTTCAGCAGCGTGTGGTCCAGGATGGCCGCCAGGCTTTGCCAGTCGCTGAGCGCGCTGGCGGCATAGCCTGCAACATCAAAACTGGAGACTTCATATTCATCTGCAACTTCAGGGGAGGGGGTGGCAGCCATACGATCAATTCCTATCTCTAAATTCAGTTCTGGTTGGATGCTAATCCCACACATCGGTGGGCGCGTCCACCGGCATCACGCAGATGTCCGGCAGGTTGCGGTAACGCTCGGCGAAATCCATGCCGTAGCCGACGACAAAACGATTCGGAATGGTGAAACCGACATAATCCGCTTGTATTTTGCACAAACGTCTTTCAGGCTTGTCCAGCAAGGTTGCGACCTTCAGTGTAGCGGGCTGCCTTGCCAGCAGCGCCTGTTTTAGGTACGAAAGTGTCCGCCCGGTATCCAGAATGTCCTCCGCCAGGATCACGTTTTCATTCTCAATCGGCCGATCTAGATCTTTGATCAGCCGAACCCCGCGGGTATGCATCGCCATACCATAGCTCGAAACGGCCAGAAAGTCGAATGTACAGTCAACGGTAATGGCCCGGGCAAGGTCGGCCACAAACATGGCCGCACCTTTCAGCACGCCAATCAGCACAATGGTTTGGCCACAAAAATCCCGGCTGATCTCCTTCCCCAGTTCACGGACGCGTTGCTGGATCTGGTCTCGGGTCAGGAGGCATTGAAGCGCCTGTTGGTGGAGTGTTTCTGTCATGAGGCTGGATCTACCGCTGATTGTAGGACGAATTGCGGAAGGTTGCGTGAGCCGCCGGTTGCCAGTGCTTGCTGCCCGGCAGAAATGCGGTTCGGCTGCGGTATCTTATACTGAAAGTCCGGGGAATTTTTGCTGCATGTATCCATTTATTCACGTCGGGCACCTTCAAATCGGTACCTTTGGCATCCTGCTCTGGCTGGCTGCGGTTTCCGGTTGCTGGGTGCTATATAAAAATTTTCAGCGCAAAGGCATTGCGGCCGATGCAATCAATGTCACTGCACTGGTTACGGTTGCGGGGATCATCGGTGCGAAGTTGTGGCACGTATTTGAGTCGCCTCATCTATTGAGGCAAATCCCGATGCAACTGTTGCTGGACCGAGCCGGTTTCGCCTGGTTTGGCGGCCTGGTCGCCGCCATCCTCGTTTTGATGTGGCAGGGGCGCGTCGCCAAGGTGGGTTCACTCGGCATGTTGGATCTGGCCGCGCCTGCCGCTGCCGTGGGATATGGAATAGGACGCCTTGGCTGTCTCACCTCCGGAGACGGAGACTACGGCATCCCCACTTCTCTGCCTTGGGGTGTCAGCTTTCCGCATGGACTGGTTCCCACCCTACAGCGTGTCCATCCCACCCCGGCATATGAATGTATCGCGGCACTGCTGATTGCCTGGTGCTTATGGCGGCGCGGCAGAACCGACAAACCCATGGGCCTGATTACAGGCGAGTATCTGATCTGGACTGGTATAGCCCGCTTTCTAGTGGAGTTTATCCGCATCAATCCCAGACTATATTTTGGGATGAGCAACGCGCAGGTCGCCAGCCTCGGCTCCGTAATCGCCGGAATTCTTTTAATCGTCTGGGCGCGGAAGCATGCCGAGAAACTCGCACAACGGCAACAACGCAAGCCCGCAGTCCGAGCGGCAACCGGCTAGACCGGAAGCAGAATAAATGTCATGTTTCGAGCGTATGTCCGTGGGTATTTTTTTGAGGAAACTGCCCGTTGAGATCACCTACGCGCGTTACAGCGACCCTGCTTCTGCTCTAACTGGAAGCTGTTCAGTCGCCTGTAGCACGGCGCTCTTACAGCTTCTTCAAAAACTCTTTCACTAATTCCAGTTGTGGAAACATCTTCTCTTCCTGCTGGAATTCGCGGGAATGGACACAGCGGCGTCCGCCGCGCATCCGCACTGGGTGTTTCAAATGCAGCATTTCGTGAAACACCAGATATTCCACGGCGTAGCGAGGCGTTTCCGCGCGGTCAAATACGCGACTCACCACGATGGTATTGTGGGCGGCATCGTAGTGGCCCAATTGTCGCCGGGCGGAGTGTGCGCTCCACGTCAGCACTGGCCTGCCCAGCAGCCCGTTGAAGAACGCGCGGTTAAGATGGTCGAAGATTTCTTCCAAATCGTAATAGCGGCCCTGCGCCGTGGATACATTCTTCCTGCCGCGACTGCGCCGCAACAGCTCCGCCTGGCGAATTACGGATGCGCTGCCGAGATGCTGGCGATACCGGTTGGCATGGATGGGCTCAATCGGTTTGCGATACAACTTCGCCAGCAGAATATGCGCGATCGCACGCGTCACGCTCTCCGGTGCGCCTTCCAGCATGTCGGAAAGACGCACGAGCGCCCTGCCCTCCCGCAGCCGGATGGTTGTATTCAGGCCCGTGAACGGATAATAGCGGACTTCGAAGATCGGCATGGGAGCGCGTGGGCGCAGATGTCGATATTCAGAGCAAAAGATATCCGGCAGGCACAGCACAAGTGTGGGGCGCTTTGGATCAGATTCCAGCGCCGGGGATAGAGCTGGGGAGGATGCGGCCAAGTGAAAATTCCCTTCGCAGGTGGTTCTACATCCATTGTAGAGAATTTTGCGGGGTCGTCACATCTGCGGAAGGCATGGCCTCTATGGAAGGTATGTCCCCGATCTCCTTCCACCTTTGTTCCAACGGCATTCAGTCGGCAGCAAACCTGTCCTATTGTTTCGGCTGTCTCAACGCGGCTGTCTCAACGCATGGATGCGCTGCCAGGCTTCTCTCTGTTCGGTGGGATATTGATCGTGCGCCGCACTGAGAAATTGTTGATAGAACGAAATTGCTTCTCGTCCGCGATGAAGGTGGTCCAGTGCGCTTGCCCGAAGAAAAAACGTGGAGGGCCCATCCTTCAAATAGTGTGCGCGTTCATCCAGCGCCGTCAGCACCAGTCGATATTGCCCATTCTCTAATGCGGCAAAGGCCAGGCCGCTCCATGCGTCTGCCTGCGCAGGCTCGATGTGCAGCGATTCCTGAAACATCTTTACCGCCTGTGCCCATTTTTTTTCGTGTAGAAAATTTTCTCCCACCGCGGTCAACAGGTTTGGATCTTTCGAGTCGCCCGCAAGCAATTGCTGGTAGAGCGGCTCAGCCTTGTCCGCCTGTCCAGCATTGCTCAAAAGATCGGCCAGCATGCGCGTAACCGCTGGCTGATCTGGATTCTGTTGATGCAATGCCTCCATCTTTGAAATGGCCGCCTGCGTCTTTCCTTGCCCGGCCAGCGCCGTCGTCAGCTCTGTCAGCAGCGTGGGATCATTCGGCTCCTGCAGCAACGCCGGATGCAACACCGACTCCACTTCCGAAAATTTTCCTTCGTGTAGCAACACGTGGCCCAATCCCTCTGCCGCTGGAATGGACTTGGGATCGGTTGTGAGTATCTTTCGATACTCCTGCTCGGCGCCGGAATAGTTCCCCTGCGCTTCCGCCAGTTCGGCTGCCAGAAGCGTGTCATCCGTTTGTTCCGGAGTTAATTTCAGCGCGGTCAGCAAAGCGTCGCTGGCTGCCGCGGCATCGTGCACGGTTGCATCCACGTGCGCCAGTGTGCGCGACGCGCTGGCAACCTCCTGTTTGGAATCGCCGCTTGCCGGGTGCAGCGTGACCGCCAATTCCAGTTCGTGGCGAGCCTTGGCCCATTGTGTCTGCTGTGCCAGCATGCGCCCCAACGCTGCGTGCGATTCAAACTGCTTTGGATCGATGTCGATGGCTTTGCGGTAGTCGGCTTCCGCTGCGTCCAGCTGATGCTGAGCTTGTTCCGCGTAGCCTCGATCGTACAAAGCTCGGGCTTTTTCGGGAGAATCCGCTGGCTCCAGGGCCAGAGACTTGTTTAAAAGTGGAATCGCCTTCGCGTACTCACCGCTCGCAATGGCCGTTTCCGCTTCCGAAAGAAACGTGGCTGCCGAAGTAGGCGCATCGACTGAATTATCGCGAGAAGGATCGGTAGTCCCTGGAGGAAGCGGTGTGATTTGCGCCAGCGCATACCCTGGGGCCTGCAGCAGTGCGGTCCCCAGAATGCATCGAAGAACGAAAGATTGCATCATTCTCTGCCTGCCGCTGCGACCAGCTCGTTCTGTGAACGTAGACCCAACACTGGGGCCAGCCACTGGCCCGTGTGTGAATTTGGAACTGCTGCCACCTGTTCCGGCGTCCCTGTGGCAACAATCTCTCCGCCGCGGCAACCGCCTTCCGGACCAAGATCGATGATCCAGTCGGCAGCTTTCAGGACATCCAGATTATGCTCAATCACCAGCAGCGATCCGCCGCCATCGATCAGTTGCCGCAGTGCGGATAGCAACTTGCTGACGTCATCGAAATGGAGTCCGGTCGTGGGCTCATCCAGAATGTAGAGCAGTCGATGTTTGGCGCGCCTGCCGGCAATATGACCTCCGGCGGGCCTTGCATTGGCAAGATGCGCCGCAAGTTTCACTCGCTGTGCCTCTCCGCCGGAAAGAGTCGTCGCCGACTGGCCCAACCGCACATAGCCCAGCCCAACGTCGTCCAGCACGCGCAAGCGGTCCTGAATCTTGATGTGCCCGGCAAAAAATTGCAACGCTTCCTTCACCGTCATGTTCAATACGTCATGAATGTTCTTGCCCTTGTAGCGGACATCGAGAATACCGGCCTTGAAGCGCGTTCCATTGCATTCTTCGCACGGCAATTCCACGTCGGCTAAAAATTGCATTTCTACCGTCACGGTGCCGTCGCCCTGGCACACATCGCAGCGGCCGCCCGGTACGTTGAACGAAAAGAATCCTGGTGTGTAGCCGTGTCGCTTTGCATCGGGCAGGGAAGCGTACAGTTCGCGGATGCCGTCGAACGCCTTCATGTACGTCACCGGGTTGGATCGCGGAGTGCGCCCAATCGGCGACTGATCGACAAGAACGACTCCGTCCAGATTCTCCGCGCCCTCCAGCGTGTCATACAGGTGCGTCGGGTCCGCAATGTCGCTTTCGCCCAACGTGTGCGCCAGCGCGCGATACAGCACGTCATGCACCAGCGTGGATTTTCCCGAACCCGAAACGCCGGAAATGCAGGTCAACAGTCCCAGCGGAATTTCGCAGTCCACCGATTGCAGATTGTGCGCGCGTGCTCCCGTCAGCCGCAGCCACCCATGTTCAGGCGCCCGCCTGCGTGCGGGAATCGGAATGGAAAGTTGCCCGCGCAGATATTTTCCCGTCAGAGAATGCGGCGACTCCATCAGCTCCGGCAGCGTACCCGCCGCCAGCAGCTTGCCGCCCAACTCTCCCGCACCCGGTCCCAGATCAAGCACATAATCCGCCGCGCGAATAATCTCCGCATCGTGCTCGACGACCAGAATCGTGTTTCCCAGGTCGCGCAATCCCTTCAGAATATGGATCAGCCTGCCCGTATCGCGCGGATGCAATCCAATGGAAGGCTCGTCCAACACATACATCGCGCCAACCAGTTGCGAGCCCAGGGAGGTCGCCAGTTGAACCCGCTGCGCCTCGCCGCCCGACAGCGTGGACGACATCCGGTCGAGCGTCAGATAATCCAGGCCCACATCATTCAAAAAGCCGAGCCGCTCGCGAATTTCGTCCAGAATTTTTCCCGCCATTTCCATCTGTGTTGGGCCGAGGCGGAGTTGCGAAAAGAATGCCTGCGCCTCTCCCACCGTCAGCCCGGTCACATCGCGAATATCCCGCCCATCTATCCGCACAGCCAGGGCTTCAGCACGCAGCCGCTTGCCGTGGCATTCCGGGCACAATGCATACCCGCGGTATTTGCTCAAAAAGACGCGGACATACAGCTTGTATTTTTTGCGTTCCAGATGCGCAAAAAATCCGCGTATGCCGGGAAACGACCCGTCGCCGTTCAGAATGAAATCCTGCTGCGCCTGCTCCAGGTCCCGCCACGGTACATCGAGCGGAAGATTTCTTTCTTTTGCCGCACGGCGCAACTCGCCGAACATCGGTCGATACTTCGGCCGTACCCATGCATCGATTGCGCCATCGTTCAGCGTGCGCGTTTTGTCCGGGATGATCTTGTCCAGATCGAAGTCGATCGTGTTGCCAAAGCCCTCGCAGCGCGGGCATGCGCCATAAGGATTGTTGAAGGAAAACAATGGCGGCTCCGGCTCGCGATAGACGCGGTTGCAATGCTTGCAGGCATACGCACCGGAAAAGCGAAGCCGTTGCCGATCCGCTGCAGGGGTTTCACGGCGGTTCTCGTCGGCGCCGGGAACGGTCTCGCGTGGAACTACTTCAAAGACGACTTCGCCGCCTTCGCGATACCCAGTCTCCGCCGCGTCCACAATCCGCGCGCGCGCATCCGCGGAGACAACAATCCGGTCGATCAGGATGAAAAGCGGCTGTGAAAAATCCAGCTCCAAAAGCGATTCCGGCGTGGAGAATTCATAGATGGCCCCGTTCTGATACAGCCGGTTGAATCCCCGCTGGCGCAACTCGCCCAGACGTTTCCGGCGAGGGTCCACTTCTTCCGCAGGAGCCTCAACGTCGTCCGGAATGTACTCCTTGGCGTATCGATTGATTTTTGCCGCTGTCCGCGAAGCAGCCGCCAGGGCAACCCGGGCAGCCTCGGCTTTTGTGACCGGCTTGCCATCTTTTTTTGCCGGATTTCCCGCATTTGCCTTTACTCTGGTCGCGGCTTTCTTGGCCGCTTTCTTCTTGTTTGTCGCGTTTGTGCTTGTTTCGCCCGCTTCAGGAAACACTACCGGAAACAGCGCCAGAAGACGGGTCCTCTCGGGCAGAGCCAGAATCGCTGTGGCAATCTCATCCACGCTGTCGCGCTTTACGATGCCGCCGCAGGTCAGGCAAAACATGGTCCCGCAGCGGGCGTACAACAGCCGCAGGTAATCGTAAATTTCCGTCGCCGTTGCCACTGTGGAGCGTGGATTCCGCGTCGTATTTTTCTGCTTGATGGCAATCGCCGGAGCCAGCCCGTCGATCTGGTCCACATCCGGCTTCTCCATCCGCTCCAGAAACTGCCGCGCGTAGGCGGAAAGCGACTCCACGTAGCGCCGCTGGCCCTCGGCATAAATCGTGTCAAAGGCGAGCGAGGATTTCCCCGAACCGGAGACGCCGGTCACAACCGTCAACTGGCCGTGCGGAATCTCAAAGTCGATGTTTTTCAGGTTGTGAACGCGCGCGCCACGAACGGTGATGCGATCCATCGGGTCAGGCTACCTGTAAGGGGGCTGGCAGCGTGCAAATTCGCACACCACCGCATCCTCTAGTTTACAGGTTGAGTAAGGAAGATTGCATCCACGCGTGCGCGAAAATATAGCGCCTCGGTCTCAAATACTGGGAAGTACGGACCTGGGCTCAACGTTCGATGGAAATTCGCGGACTCATTTTCGGTGACGCGCCTTGGACGCGCAGAAAATCCCCATCCAAAAACCCTTACCTCCGGTTAGCGGACGTGTTGTTTGGTGAATCAGCC
>JBDTBI010000113.1:0-4778 GCA_039924215.1 Acidobacteriaceae bacterium | reverse complement strand
GAGGAAGGAAGAGACAAGAAAGAACGGCTCGTCGTCTGGCGTGTAATTCTCGAGGAAGTGGATGGATTCCCGCGCGACAAAGCTTTCAAAATGATCCGGCTCTTCCATAATGGAGGGTCGTCCAACCGCCACCGCACCCTGTCGATCGTCCTTTTGGCGGTGACCTTTCCAGGGGTCGCCTTGCTGGCGCCAAAGGCTTGCGATCTGTGGAAGGCCCGCTCCGGTATCCGGATGGCCGACCTCATCGTCATACAGTTTCACCTTGGGGCCCAGGGCCTGATACCAGTCGTTGAACTCCAGTTGGTAGTTGAAGCCGTGCGTCTGCGCATCCACAAAATGCATCTTGCCGATCAGGGCAGTCAGGTAATCCGCACGGCTGAAGTGGTGGGCCAGGGTCTTGTGCCTGGGAGAGTAGGGCGAGCTGTCACCCCTCTTCTCGAGTACGTCACGAGAAAGCAGGTTGTGCGTGTAGAGGCCAGTCAAAATGGAAGCTCTAGACGGGCCACACACCGGATTGGTGCAGTAGGCGTTGGTGAAACGGACACTTTCCCCAGCCAGACGATCCAGGTTGGGCGTACTCGCCACTGAATCTCCAGACACCCCCATGCAACTGCGCTTATGCTGATCCGACATCAGAACAAGGACATTGGGCCTGCGCGGATTCGGCACTGCCGCAGCGGGCTCCGTGTCGGCATCCGTCGTAGTCAGCGCCGCTGCCCGCTCGACGTTGATGCCAAGAGCCCCGAGCGTTGTGGCTGTCATCGATAAAAACTTCCTTCTGTCCATTGCGCTTCCTCCTCTTATTCCGGATTACAGACTTCCAATAACAATTGTGCCCAGCGGTCCCCGTAATCGTCCCAGCCACGCGGCGGACAGCACATACACGAAGGTCAGCATAACGTCGAGTTTCCCACAGCTAACGCTCCGCAACCCTCGAAGCCCCGACGGGCTACGCGAATGATCTACGAGCTTCGAGGGGCCTTGGATACGAGATCCACTGTCGATCCATCCATTCAGCCTAGCCGCGAGGTTTCTCGACGTAGGTTGCTAAGGAGAGTTTCCGCTCCAACGATGGCTCCGACGGAAAATGGTCTAACGATTAGTCGGGTATTTCCCTACCATCGTCTCGATCGGATTGTAATAAGGATAGGTGTCCCACAGCGGGGTGCCGCCGGTTTCGCGCGGATCTCCAGTTCTCTTTAGATGTGTGGTCAACTCCGTGGCCATGTGTTTCTTCACACTATAGAACCTCGGGTCGTCTGCCAGGTTTTGCATTTGATCGGGATCGGCCTTCACGTCGAAGAGCTCCTCCGCAGGACGCTTGGCGAAGATGCGATTATAGTAAGGCGTCATCGCCAGCTCGTCTTTGTGCTTGAGGATGTACCATTTCGACTCGGTCTGGTCGACATCACCGTAGTAACCTTGGACCAACGCGTTGAAGCCGGGGTCGCCGGCGGGCCAGCGGTCGGGCTCATAGTTGCGGACATAGAGATAGCCACTATTGCGGAGAGCGCGCATGGGATAGCCCATACCGCCAACGCGCGCCCAGGCGTGCCGCTCGCGACCCAGCGCGACCCAGGTGCGCGAACGGTCCACTTGGCCGCTGCTGGTCGAACGTAGAATCGGCATCAAGCTCCTGGCCGTCACATCCGAAGGAACAACGACGCCCGCCGCCTCAAGAAATGTCGGAGCGAGATCGGCAAGCGTGACGAAATCAGAGACCGTTCGGCCGGGGGGCACCTGCGCTCCCCAACGGATGGCAAAGAACTCGCGCGTGCCGGAATCGTACAGGTTTGGGTAGCCGCCTGGCTGGTCGCCGCCATTGTCAGCAGCCACAGCGATGATCGTGTTGTGGAGTTCGCCGGTTGCCTCGAGCTCGGACAGGAGCGTGCCGATCATCGAGTCGAACTGTCGCAAACGCTGGAAGTATTGATAGAAATCGTTGCGCGTTTCTTCGACGACCGGCAGGTACGACGGAAACTCGAAGGAACTAAGATCGACGTCTTGTTTGATAACCGGCGCCTTGAACTGATTCGAGTCTCCGCCACCATACCAGAAGCAGAAGGGCTTGCCCTTGGGCCGCTTCAGTAGGAATTCTCCGAACTCGTTGAATTTTGGCCCGGCCGGGTTATGCTTTCTGCCGGATGCCGCTGTCGAACCGGGCGCATAGCCCTTGCCTGCATAGCCCACCCAGTAGCCGGCTTTCTCGAGCAGGTCCGGATAGATGGGGAACTTCTTTGGAAGCTCGCCCCACAGATTGCCGCCCTGCTCCAGCCGCCAGATGTCCTGGCCCGTGAGCATGGCCGCACGTGAGGGCGAACAAGACGGCGAGTTGCAGAACGCTCTCGTGAAGAGGACCCCTTCACGCGCAACGCGATCGAAGTGAGGTGTCTTGATCGCCTTGCATCCGTACGCGCTGACGTGGTTCCAATAAAAGTTGTCGGCAAGGATGTACACGATGTTTGGACGAGAGGTCCCTGATTTCATCCCTGTCGCTACCGCTGCTGCGGCGCTGCCACCCAGGAATTCGCGTCGATTTAGCACAGTTACACCACACCTTTTCCCGCCACGGCGCTCCATTTCAGAGGCCAAACAGCAGACAACTTCCATAAACACCTTTTGCACAAAGCGAAAGGACTAGGCCGACCTTTTAGTAGCGCATCGATGTTTTCTATTCCTCCCTGAAAGCACCGCAAAGCATTTCTGCGGTTGTCAACGGTTAGCCAGGCATCCTAGTCATAATCCATCTGGCCTCCTGAATCGCAAAGGGTCTTCGTAAACGCAACTTCCCAATTCCCGATCGGATGAACAACCTATTAAGGCCTCTCCCTTGGAATGAACGGAAATAATTTTACGACACAACCTGCGCGGGATCGTTGGGCGAGAGCTGGTTGGGTGGGTTGACTCGCGCACCTGGCGGAGCCTTCACTGGCCCGTGCAGCAATGGGTCGTTCGTTGCGGTCATCCAATCGTTTAAATGCTGCTGCATCTTCTGAAGCGTGGCTTTATGCAACGGATTTTCGGCAAGGTTGTTACGCTCGTTGGGATCGAACATCAGGTCGTACAGTTCCTCGTGCGGAACAATCTGTTTGGCCCATCCGTTTTCCACCCAAAGAGTTTTGCTCAGCCCATCATCGCAATTAGGAAGAACCGGATGAGTATAGCTGCCAAAATGACGGATATACTTCCATCCTCTTGTCCGCACCGCTCGTTTGGGTTCGTAGGCAGCATGGTAGGTGACTTCGGAAAATACCGCGTCGTTGATCTCCTGTTTTTCACCGCGCAGTACGGGCAGGAAAGAATGCCCTTCTAGCCATGGAGGTGGGGCAATTTTCAGCAAGTCACAAATGGTGGGGAATACGTCAATGTGGGAGATCATGGCGTCGCACACTTTGGCCCCGCTAAAAACCCCCGGGCCGCGCAGGACCATGTGAACTCCCATGCCACCGTCGTATAAACTGCATTTCATCTCCGGGAAAGCAATACCATGGTCCGTGGTCGAAATAACCAGCGTATTCTCCGCCAATCCCGCCGCTTCCAGCGCTGCCATCACTTCTCCAACTCCCCAGTCGAGTTTCCGCACCGTAGCGTGAAAATCCGCCATATCCTGGCGGCAGGCCGGAGCATCGGGAATGGGCGGTGGAGGTTGAATAAAGCGCGGATCGTCCTGAGCTTCTGCCTGACGATATTTGCGGTGCGTCTCCTCAAATCCAACAGTCAGCCAGAAAGGCTGCTGGGGCTTGTTGCGAAGGAACTGAACTGCCGCGGGCGTGACTTGTTCCACGTGGTTGCCCGGAATCACTTCCACATGGTCGTATCCGATCGTCGCAGGATTCTTCGCAACATGTTGCAAGCCGATCAGGGTCGAACGGTATCCGGCTTCCTGTCGTAAGGTGTGCACAATATGATGCCGATAGTCGCTCATCGAAAAGCCGCGGTTCACGAGCCCCAACATGCCATTGTTGTGCGGACATTGCCCAGACAAAAAGCTGGCTCGACTGGGGCTGCAGGTGGGTGCCGCACAATATGTCTGCCGGAAGAGAACCCCTTCGTTCGCCAACCGCTGCAGGTTGGGAGTGGGAGCATCGTAACCATATGGACTCATGAAACGACCGGTGTCATGGGAGTGAATGTACAGAATATTGGGACGTGAGGTCATAGGGGAACCGGTGAATCCAAGCGCGTTCTCAACCACCGACCCAGCGAGTGTTGCACCCGCAGCGCCCGCCAGGGACGCTTTGATGAAGTCGCGCCGGGCTACTACATTCTGCAAAAATGATTCTGGCCTGCCTTCGTCTTCCACCTTCATGTCAGGAACCTCCCACCATTCCAGCTGCGGTTCTCCGTATCTTGCATGGATTTAGCCACTCAGAGCAATCCCCATACAATCACCGCTCTATCCAACTTTATAACTTACGCATGCTCCTGCGCAGGGCGATGCCAGGCGAAGAGTCGCGCCTGCATCTCTTGCGCTTGCTTCTTATATGCGGGCAACAGTGCAAGGTTTTTCATTTCATACGGATCCGCTTGAAGGTCGTAGAGTTCCGGCATGTCATTCCGGTAATAACAGTATTTGAAATTCCCAGAGCGAATCATGGATCCAGGATGCGGGCCAGTCAAACCAAGCTCGGCAAAAATGTCGGTGTCTAGCGTCACCTGAGGATTGTGAAGCGTCTCGGCGAAGCTCGAACCATCCAATCCAGCGGGTGTAGGAATCCCACACAAGTCGGTCAAGGTAGCAAACACCTGCACTAGACTGACCGGAGTTTGGCAGACTA
>JBDTBI010000112.1:0-5603 GCA_039924215.1 Acidobacteriaceae bacterium | reverse complement strand
CAACCTACGCGCCATGGGGGCGAAGGTCGAAGAATTCGACGACGGCCTGGACGTACCCGGTGGCCAGCATCTGCATGGCGCGAACATCGACGCCGGCGATGACCATCGCATCGCGATGGCGTTCGCCGTGGCAGCTTTGCGAGCCACGGGAAATACGCAGATTCACGGAGCGGCGTCGGCTGCGATTTCTTTTCCTGAATTTTTTGATTTTCTGGATCGCGTTACAGAACGCTGAGTACAAGGCGACGAAACAAAAAGGCCAGCTCATCAGGGCTGGCCTTTTTCATTTCGACACTGAGTTACCGGTCTCTATACGGCGGCTACGGGCCAGGGGCCGACGGCTACAGGCCAGTGGGCCCTCCTGAAACGTTGCCGGAGTTCAGCGGCTGCGGTTTGGTCTCCGGTTGTGGCGCCTGGAGGCCCGGCACCGACGGCTCCTGAGAAATGTTTCCTGTGGCGGCATCCGAAATGTTGATGCCGTACTTGTCGAGCGTATCGGCCACCAGTTGCGACAGTGAGGCGCGGTCGACGGCGTAGGAAGTCTGGGCGGCAATCAGGTTGTCCTGCGCGGTTTCGTAATTCCGCGTTTGCGAAAGAACATTGGCGGTGGTGGAAGCGCCGAGATGATATTTCTTTTTCTCCGCATCCAGGCTTTGCACCGCAAATTGCTGGCTGGCCTGGGCGGACCGGACCTGAGCGCGGTCATTCTGCAGCGCATACAACTGATTGGTGACCTGCATTTTTAGCTGCACGTACAACTGCTGCAGCCGCATCTGCGACTGGCGATATTCGATCTGGGCGCGAGCTTCCTGCGCCTGCGCCTGGCGGTTGCGGATGGGCACGGTGAAGTTGAACCCGACACCTTTATCCGCACCGGAACTGTTGAATAGATGGCCCACAACGGAGCTGTAAGGAATTTCGTTTCCGGGAGTCCCCTGACAGGGGTTGATGGATCCGATGGGTGTGCAATTGATGAGCGGGTTCTTCGATCCGCCGACGGCTGCGGCCCCATAGAAGCCGTAGACATCCAGAACCGGCAGCAGCGCATTCTTTGTGGATTTGAGCGTAATCTGCTGGTTTTTGAGGGCGAGAAGCGCTTCCTGTACGTTGGGGCTGTTCGCATAGGCCTCCTTGATGAGGTCCGCGAGCGGCTTGTCTTCCTCGGGCGTCCGCGTGAGGGACACGCGGTCGGTGGGGATGATGGGAGCAACCGCAAAGATCGGATCATCTAGATTGCGGGCAATGGCCTGCTTCATGATGAGCTGCTGATATTCCAGCTTGCTTTTGGAGGTGGTAAGCGCTTGCGTATCGCTGGCCACCTGGGCCTGGGCATTCACCACATCGAGCGGCGCCAGAGTGCCGATCTGCAATTGCCGCCGATCGTCGGCAAGCAACTGGGTGGATTGCTTCACTGCGCCTTGCTTGGCTATTGCATCCTGATAAGCGCCGACCAGGCCCCAGTAGATGTTCTCGATCTGGTCGATGGTGTACAGCAACTGGGCGCGGAATGCGACATCTGTAATGCGGCGGTTGTTCTTTGTGATGTCAATAAAGCGCCCGTTGACCCCCCATCCAAAGCCCTGGAGCAGGTGCTGCGTAATCTGAGCCTTGAAAGTTCCATTCAGAGAGGGACTATAAAAGCTTCCAAAGGCCGAGCTTGCGTTGGTGGTGGTACGGGTATTGTTAAAGGCCACATCAAGGGTTTCGCCCGGCAAGAATCCCTGCGTGTAATCAAAATCGTATAGGTTCAGATTCTGGTTCAGACGGAATGAGCCGGTGAGAAAGCTGGAAGTCTGCGGAACGTAAGACCGTGCCAGTTGCACGTTGCCGGACAGTTTGGGATCGAGCGGCTCGATCGGTACATCCAGCGGGCCCGCGCCAAGCGTGGATGAGGTGATGCCATTGGGACCGGAACCCGCTCCGCCTGCGCCAGCGGATGTACCGCCCGGTCCTCCGCCTGCTCCTCCGGAGGTCTGAATGGTGGGTGCGGAAGTGGAACTGGTCGAACTGGTGGCGCCCGTGGTGGCGGCTGGAGAGGAGATTGCCACGGGGCTTGTGCTGCCGCCCAGTGTGCCCGTAACCAGGCCAGTATTGACGCCAAGATAGGAAAGGCCGGAGCGGGCACGCAGAAGGTCTGTGTCTGCAATGTCCAGGTTGTAGCGCGCAATGGCGACGTCGAAGTTATTCTGCAGCGCCAGCATAATGGCATCGTCCAGGCTGAGATAAATCTTGCCGTCCCGATAGAGTGTGTCGATCAAAGGAGAGTTGCTGAATCGGGCCGGAGGCACCGTGGTTGACGTGTAGGCGGAAAAAGGATTCGGGAACTGCGACTTCCCTCTTGAAAAGTCTTGATTTGTCGGACGAAGAGGCGGCTGCGCCGCAGGGAGCTGGGACGAGTTGGGGGTTGCAACGGTCACCGTCGCGGCAGCCGGAGATGGGGCATTGGGCACAGCACTGCCAGAATCCTGCGATTGAGCGCCGGCCATTGGCACCACCAAGTTCAACATCATCAGCCCAACGACCAAACCACTCTGCAGAGTCTTCGTTTTCACGTTTGTTCTACCTCTTCTTTTCCCTCACCAAAATTTTCCATGCAAGACCGGCGTGGCATCCACACACACGCACCTACCGAAACGCAAACGGCACCCCAGTCGCCACCGCATGCCTCAGCCGCTTCCAACTGCAGTCTACCGATGCAATGCTTTCTATACGATGGCCCACATGGGCAACAGGCTTCTGTATTTTGCTTCCTTTTTTGAGGCGGCGTCCGTTCCGGGCCCTGCCGAGAAACGACGAAACGGGTATTCTCCAGGCGAGCGCAGCTCAGATTCGAAACATTCCATGGCTTTGGGTACGCGATTGCTAGTCGGATGGTTCCAGTCTAGTGTTCCTTCGTGCATGTTCCTTCGTGCAAATGCTTCCTTCATCTGTCCGGAGACGTCTTCCCGCCTCCGACACCGCGAGCCAATGAACCCGATCCTCTACTCTGTTCCGTGCTCCACGAATCTGTTCTGTGCTCCACGAACGGAACCGCAACGCGAAGATGACGGGTGGATTTTGTTGACCCCGTGTACTCTGCTAACGAGGATGAGTATATCGCAGTGGAATCGCCCTCCGTGTGCATTTGCTGCCGCTGGAGTGACCCCGGCGCGAGGGTCGAGGGGATGATGAGAGAACGGAGCAACTGGAAACTGACGTTGGCGTACGACGGCGCGGAGTTTCACGGCTGGCAGGTTCAGCCGGGCAGGCCAACTATCCAAGGTGCGCTGGCGGCAGCGGTCGCCGCTGTGACTGGGGAATGTGTGCTGCCTCAGGGTTCGGGGCGGACCGATGCTGGCGTGCACGCCTGCGGCCAGGTGGCCAGTCTTTCGCTGGAGGCGGCAATTCCGGCGGAAAACCTGCAACGCGCCTTGAATCGTATTCTCCCGGCTTCCATCCGCATTCGTTCCGCGGAACGTGTTCCAGCGGAATTCCACGCCCGGCACAGCGCAATCGGCAAGATCTACGAATATCGCATCTTTCATGGCCGCGTATGCCCGCCTTTTTTGGCGCGCTATGTCACCTGCTGGCGCTGGCCGCTCGATCTGGAAGCGATGCAACAGGGGGCGGAGGCGATCCTCGGCGAACATGACTTTACCTCTTTTGCCGCAACCGACCCGGATCGCACTTCGCGAGTTGAAAGCGAGGAGGCAAAGATTCGGTCCAATGTCCGTCGGATCGAGCAGTCTCAGTGGAGACGAGATTGGCTTCCACTTTCGTCGGCAGATGGGCTTGGCACCCTGCTCCTGGGATCGAGTGCAGAGCCTACCGGCAATCGGTCGGCAGACCATGAGGCGGAAATGTTCACCTATACGGTGCGCGGCAATGGATTTTTGCATCACATGGTCCGCAATCTTGTCGGCACGTTCCTGGACATGGGTCGCGGCCACGTGCCAGCGACCGAGATGCTTCGCATTCTGGAAGGGTGCGGTCGTAGACTGGCCGGTCCCACAGCGTCTGCGAATGGGCTGTGCCTGATGCAGGTCCTATACTGAGTCGGAATGCAAAAGGGACATGCAATCTGCCCGCAGGCAGTTGTGCAGCCTGAACTTCGATAGACTGGAAACGGTCAAGAATCAGTACAGCGTGAGGATCGGTGCAGCTTTCCGACTACGCTTTTTGATCTGCCATGCCGCACTCTGTTGCCATTTCGACCTTTCAGACGATCAGCCAACTGGCTGGGCAACCTGCCGTGCATCGCGCCTTCCAATGGTTTCATTTGCAGGAGCCGCAACTGCGGGAGTGGCATCGCCAGACGGCTGCCATCCCGGCCCCCCCATTTGGAGAAGGCGCGCGCGCCGATTGGGTCGCCGGGCAGTTTGCCATGCTTGGACTGGAAGATGTGAGCATTGATGACTGTGGCAATGCGGTGGGATGGCTGCGGGGCCGTCGAGATTCCGGACGAGAGCAAGCTGCGTTCCGCCCCTGCACGCTGTTTTCCGCGCATCTCGATACCGTATTTCCAGCCGAGGCGATTGGCATGCCGGTGCAGGATGGCAGCCGTCTGTCGATTCCTGGCGCAAGTGATAACAGTGCGGGAATCACGGCCTTGCTGGCAGTTGCTGCAGCAGTGCGCGCCGCAGGAGTGAAGCCGGGGAGCGACATTCTATTTGCAGGCAACGTTGGCGAGGAAGGCGAAGGCAACCTGCGCGGAATGCGCTATCTGTTCACTGAGTCGCAGATTGCGCCGCGGATTCGTTCCGCCGTAATTCTGGATGGAGCGGGCACGGACACGATCGTCACGCGGGGGCTGGGCAGCAAGCGGTTTCATGTTCGCGTGACCGGCCCTGGAGGACATTCCTGGACGGATGCCGGCACTCCCAATCCAATCCTGATTCTGGCCAACGCCCTGACGGCAATCGGCAACCTCGAATTTCCGAGTTCGCCGCGAACTACCTGGAACGTGGGACGCCTGGACGGAGGCACGTCCGTCAACTCGGTTCCGCAGCAAGCCGAGGCGTGGATCGATACACGCTCCACCGAAACTGCTGTTCTGCTGCGGCTGGAAGAACAAATCGTTGCCGCCGTGGCCGGTGCCGTGGGAACCGCCAATGACGCAATGAATGGACGGACGAGTGCAAACCACGGCCACGGCCCGATTCAATTTGAAATGAAAACAATCGGCGAACGCCCGGCAGCGAAACTTGCCGATGACGCCCCCATTCTGAGCATCCTGCACAGCGTGGACCGGCATCTTGGGATCCAGAGCCGTGCCGGCACGGCTTCCACCGACGCGAATATCCCGCTCTCACTCGGGATTGAGGCCGTCAGCATCGGAAGCGGTGGCCGGGGCGGCGGCGTGCACACGCGACAGGAATGGTTCGACGCCACGGGCCGTGACCTTGCGCTGCGTCGCATTCTGCTGCTGTTGCTGGCGCTGGCGCAGGCAGAAATCGAATGACCTTCGCAACCGGCACCCTATTCACCCGGCCGAGAATATCCACCTTCGCATGACGACCGATACGGCTTCGCCTAGAATTTCGCGCAACGCGCTGGCCCATCTGCTGATGTTCGCGATGGTGATGCTGTGGGGCGCGACCTTTGTTCTGGTCAAGAAAGCAATC